>CAYFTQ010000281.1:0-4248 GCA_964346035.1 uncultured Roseospira sp.
CCACCGGGCGCTCGGACTATCCCAACCAGATCAACAACGTTCTGGGGTTCCCCTACATCTTCCGGGGCGCCCTGGACGTGCGGGCCCGCAGCATCAACATGGAAATGAAGCTGGCCGCCGCCCGCGCCATCGCCATGCTGGCACGCGAGGACGTGCCAGACGAGGTCGCCGCCGCCTATGCAGGCCGGCGCCTGCGCTACGGGCGCGACTACATCATCCCGGTGCCGTTCGATCCGCGCATGATCTTCGCCATACCGCCGGCGGTGGCGCGCGCGGCAATGGAAACCGGCGTGGCCACCATGCCCATCGTGGACATGGACGGCTACCGTCAGAGCCTGGCGGCCCGCCTGGACCCGACCGTGGCCAGCCTGCAGGCCATCCACAACGAGGTCGCCCGCCAGCCCCAGCGCGTCGTGTTTGCCGAGGGCGAAGAGGAAAAGTCCATCCGCGCCGCTTTCGCCTATCGCAACGGCGGCTATGGCACCCCCATCCTGGTCGGGCGCGAGGACCTTATCGGCGAGGCCGTCCAGCGCCTGGGCCTTGGCGACATGGACGGCATCGAGGTCTACAATGCCCGCCTGTCCTCTCACAACACTGTGTATACGGATTACGTTTATGCCCGCATGAGCAGAAAGGGCGCCCTGTATCGGGACGCCCAGCGTTGGGTCAACCAGGACCGCAACGTCTTCGGCGCCTGCATGGTGGCCCACGGCGATGCCGACGCCATGGTAACCGGCCTGACGCGCCACCAGCACCACATCCTGGACCAGATCCAGATGTGCATCGACCCCGAACCGGGGGCGCCGGTCATGGGTCTGACCATGATCGTGGCGCGCGGCCGTACGGTCTTCATCGCCGATACCTCGGTGCACGAGGCCCCGACCCCGGAACAGGTTGCCGACATCGCCCAGCAGGCAGCGCGCAAGGCACGCGAGTTGGGGCACGAGCCGCGTGTCGCCCTGCTGTCCTATTCCACCTTTGGCGCGCCAGAGGGTGAGAACCCAGTGCACGCGCGCGAGGCCATCGCCATCCTGGAATCGCGCCATCCCGATTTCGAGTTTGAGGGCGAAATGGGCGCGCATGTCGCGCTCGACGCCGATCTCTTGAAGATGTATCCGTTCTCGCGCCTGTCCGGCCCGGCCAACGTGCTGATCATGCCGGGCCTGAACTCGGCCAACATTTCATACAAACTTCTTCAGAAACTTGGCGGCGGAACGGTTATTGGTCCCATGCTGTTGGGGTTGTCGCGACCCGTTCAGATCACCGCGATGGATGCCACCGTCTCGGAGATGGTGCACATGGCCGTGATGGCAGCGCACGACGCGGTCCGGCGCGGCTGACGCCGACCGCCAGAGACTCGGACCCAGGGTGGTGCCGCCGGTCGGGAGCGCGAGTCGGGCCGAACTGCGTGGTTTGGAGCGGACCGCGCCGAGCCGGACCCGGGTGGCGTTTTCGATGGGACACGGGATCCGCCCGACCTGTTCGGTGAACGGTTCGGAAGCGGAGCGGCCAACCAGGGACCGGCCGGGCGAACGCCGCCAGCCACCCCAGGGAAACCACCCCAGGGAGGCCGCGCAATGCAGGACAAGGCAGACGGCGCGGATTCCGCGCGACCGCGCCCGCCCCTTCCGCACCGGCCCCGGCCGACACCGGCCGCCCGCGTCGGCCCCTGCCCGCCGCCCGGGCGCCTGCTGTCCCGGTCTCTGGGGCCCGCCCTGCCGGCCCTGGTGACGCTGGCCGGCCTGGGTCTGGCGGGCGTGATCCGCCCGGGATGGATCACCGTGCCGGCCATGCTTGTGGTGCTGCTGGGTACGGCGCTGGTGATTCGCCCCCGGCTGCGCGATCTGGCCGCCGTAGAGCGCACCACCCGACGCCTGGCCGAGCGCCGCTGCGAGGGCAGCGCCACCTCCCTGGGCGGTGGCATGACGCCGGTGCTGGTTCATGACAGCCTGGCGCGGGCCCAGTTCACGGCCGTCCAGGACCTGGACCGGGCCTGCCGACGACGCCTGGGCGAGATCGCCGCGCGCGCCGGATCGGACGCCCTGGTGGTGGACGCCCTGCCGGACCCCATCCTGCTGATCGACCGCGAGGCCACCGTGATCCGCGTCAATGCCGGCGCCCGCGCCCTGTTCGGCCGCGACGGCATGGGCCGTCCGTTAACCCTGCTGCTGCGCGATCCCGCCGTTCTGGAGGCCGCCGAGACGGTGCTGGACGGCGCCGGTGCTCGCAGCACCCAAATCACCCTGCCGGGCGCGGTCGAACGGGTGTTCGAGGTTCGCGTCGGGCCGCTGCCGCAACGCGACCCGGACGGTGCCGAGGCCATGGTCAGCCTGCACGACGTCAGCCGGCTGGTGCGCCTGGAACGCATGCGAGCCGACTTCGTCGCCAACGCCAGCCACGAACTGCGGACCCCGCTGTCCAGCGTGGTGGGCTTCGTCGAGACCCTGATGGGGCCGGCGCGCGATGACCCGGAGGCACGCGAACGCTTCCTGGCCATCATGCTGGAACAGGGTCGCCGCATGCAGCGTTTGGTTGAGGACCTGCTGTCTCTATCGCGAATTGAGATCAACGAGCACTCGCCGCCCACCGGTTCCGTTGACCTGCCGCCCCTGGTAAGGAGCATCGTCGCCGGACTGGAACTGAAGACCCGGGCCAAGTCCATGCTCATCTCGGTTGATCTTGACGACGCACTGCCACCGGTCGTCGGCGATGCCGACCAACTGAGCCAGGTGTTCCAGAACCTTCTGGACAACGCCGTCAAGTACGGTCGCCCGAAAACCGCCATCACCATCAGCGGCGGGGTCGTTGCGCGGGGCCCGGCGGGCATGCCGCCACCGCCGCCGGTGGGCGCGCCCGGAGGCATGCCCGGAACCGCATCCGAAACGGGAACGGCCTGGCGACAGGCGCCCTGTCTGCACGTTTCGGTCGCGGACCAGGGCGAGGGCATCGAGCGCGAGCACCTGCCCCGCCTGACGGAGCGGTTCTACCGTGTCGATCGGGCGCGCTCGCGCGAGATGGGCGGCACCGGGCTGGGGCTGGCCATCGTCAAGCACGTGCTGGCCCGCCACAGGGGCATGCTGGTTCCGGACAGCCGCCCCGGCCTTGGCTCCACCTTCCATGTCTACCTGCCCCTTCACCCAGACGCGATCGTGACGGCCGCCAGCGACGGGACAGCCTGATGCCCTCCTGCGGCCGCAACCGGCCGCGTCCCGCGCGATGGTTTTGCGGTGAGATCGAAGCGCGCTTCTGATATGGTTGCGGCCTGATCGTGGCCGGTCGGGGGACGGGGACCGGCGCGCGACGACCGTGTCCGGGTCCGGCAAGGGACGAAGACGGCGACCATGACAGCCAGCTATCTCGATCATTTCGCGTTCACGGACGCCCCCTTCCCGGCCCATCCGGACGGCGACCGCCATGTCGTCGTTCCGGGCACGGAGGATCTGCCGGAGCGGATCCTGGCGGCGTTCGACAGCGGCCATGCCCTGGTCACCCTGACCGGCCCCGAGGGAACGGGCACGACAATGACCGCACGGGCCGCCGCCGCGCGCGCGCCCGCCGGCACGCCGGTGGCCCTGGTCACGGCGCCCGCGCCCGAATCCGGGCAATCGCTGCTGAGCGTGGTGTGTCACGGCTTCGGTTTGCCGCAGCGCGAAACCTGGGCCGAGATGACCGGCACCCTGGGTGCCTTCCTTGAAGACACGGTGGCACGCGGCGAACACCCGCTGCTGATCATCGACGACGCGCAGGCCCTGGAAGTGACCGGCCTGGAGGGCGTCAAGCTGCTGACCACGCTGGAGACGGGGGACGGCGCCCTGCTTTCCATCCTGCTGGCCGGCCGGCCCGCGCTGCACGATCTGCTTGGCCGTTCGGCGCTGCGGCCGCTGGCCCAGCGCATCACGCTCAAGCTGGAAACCGCCCCCCTGACACCCGAACAGGGCCATGCCTATATCGACGCCCGGCTGGCCCATGTGCGGCCGGACGGCGTGGACTTCGACCCCATCGCGCCTGCGGCCAAGGACCGCATCGTGCGCGCCGCCGGTGGCCTGCCGCCCGCAATCGATCATCTGTGCGATGCCGCGCTTGCGGCTGCGGCGGAGGATGGCGCCCTGGTGGTGGAGGACAGCCATGTCGATCTGGCCGAGGCCGCCCTGATCGACAGGGGAGCCGACGCCACCGTGATCACCGCCGGCAAGCCGGGGTCACTTTAAGCAGGCCGTGCAGTGCCGGCTGCGCGCCGCGGGATCCATG
>CAYFTQ010000282.1:0-4247 GCA_964346035.1 uncultured Roseospira sp.
TCACTGTGTGACTGGAGTTCAGACGTGTGCTCTTCCGACCTGTCCTCCCTCGATTATTCTGGATGCGCGGCCCATCCTTGCCCACCGGAACAGACCCGCGGCACCATCACGGATGGTGCGACAGGCTGGCCCCGGCGCGGCGAACCGGCATCCGCGCAAACTTTCCCCGGCCCCGGAACAGGTCCGGGCGCCGGAGTGGACGCCTACGATAGTGTGTTTTCTTGGCCTCGAAAAGGAACGATGTGTCGCTTTGTCCGGATTCTGCGACACTTCGTTCCGGACCCGGCCAGAAGCCGGCCCGCCGCCGTCGCGCGCGGATAGAGCGCCCCACCGCACCGCTCGCAGAACGGTTGGCGCGCCGTCGCCCCCGGGCAAGGCGGCGCGTTTCGCGCGATGGCCTTGTCAGCGGCCGGCGAAGCTGTTACATACGGGTCATCAATCCTCGATACGCAAGCAAGTTGCTGGATGGCTGGCTTGCTCAATGAAGGGGTGGGCTGCGGCCCCCCTTTTTTTGTTGCCGGTTCTCCGCCTTGTCCGGCACCCCTTGGCCGACCGCCCCCAGGCTGACCGTTGAGGCTCGTGCCCCGGGGCGATGATACGGGAGCAGACGATCGCGTGACCCTGGAGTCCGCAACCACCCGGCTGATGGGCGACCACGGCCCGCTGATGACGCTGGTGGGTCCGACGCTGGCCGACATGGGCTATGTCCTGGTCCGCCTGCTGGTCATGGGCAAGCAGCGCAAGGTTCTTCAGATCATGGCGGACCGCGCCGACGGCGGCGCCGTGACGGTTGAGGACTGCGAGGCCATCAGTCGTGGCCTGTCGGCGGTGCTGGACGTGGATGATCCCATTCGGGGCGCCTATGACCTGGAGGTCAGTTCTCCCGGCATCGACAGGCCGCTAACCCGGCCCGAAGACTTCGACCGCTACGCCGGCCACGAGGTCCGGGTCGAGGCCGAGGCGATGGTGGACGGGCGCCGCCGGGTCAAGGGCGTGCTGGTGGGGCGCACGGACGAAACCACGGTCCTGGTCCGCGCTGCCGAACCGGGGCCGGACGGGAACCACGACTGGCGGGTTCCGCTGGGAATGCTGACCAAAGCCAAACTGGTCATGACCGAGGACCTGATCCGCGCCGCGATGAAGGCCGAGAAGGCACAACGCAAGGGTCAGGCGGACGAGGTGCCACAACAGGACGACTGACCCCCGCCGCGCCAAGCGGAGCCCATCGGGACAGGCAGGACGAACACATCGGGACGAGACATATGGAGATGGAACGCATGGCCGGGATGACCCGGCCGGAGCTGGTGCAGGTGGCCGATACGGTCTCGCGCGACAAGGGAATCGAACGCGAGGAGGTCTTTGCCGCCATGGAGCAGGCCATCCAGAAGGCGGGCCGCTCCAAGTACGGGCACGAGCACGACATCCGCGCCCTGATCGATCGAAAAACCGGCGAGATCAAACTGGAACGCCACCTTCAGGTGGTCGAGACGGTCGAGGACGAGGCCACCCAGGTCACCCTGGCCCGGGCGCGCCGCAAAAAGGCGGACGCCGAGGTCGGCGAGGTCCTGATCGACCCGCTGCCGCCCATCGACTTCGGCCGCATCGCTGCCCAGACCGCCAAGCAGGTCATTGTCCAGCGGGTGCGCGACGCCGAACGCGAGCGTCAGTTCGAGGAATACAAGAATCGTGTCGGCGAGATCGTCAACGGCCTGATCAAGCGCGTGGAATTCGGCAACGTGATCGTCGATCTGGGCCGCGCCGAAGCCCTGCTGCGACGCGACGAACTGATCCCGCGTGAACACTTCAAGACCGGTGACCGCGTGCGCGCCTATATCTTCGACGTGCGTCAGGAGCCGCGCGGCCCGCAGATTTTCATGTCGCGCACGCGACCGGAGTTCATGGCCAAACTGTTCGCGCAGGAGGTGCCGGAGATCTATGACGGCATCATCGAGATCAAGGCGGTCGCCCGCGATCCCGGCTCGCGCGCCAAGATCGCCGTGCAGTCCAACGATTCGGGCATCGACCCCGTGGGCGCCTGCGTCGGCATGCGCGGCTCGCGCGTTCAGGCCGTGGTCGCAGAGCTGCAGGGCGAGAAGATCGACATCATCCAGTGGTCCGAGGACCCGGCCAGCTTCGTCGTCAATGGCCTGGCGCCCGCCGAGGTGACCAAGGTGGTCCTGGACGAGGACACCAACCGGATCGAGGTGGTGGTGCCCGACGAACAGCTTTCCCTGGCCATCGGGCGACGCGGCCAGAACGTGCGCCTGGCCTCGCAACTGTCCGGATGGGACATCGACATCCTGACCGAGGCCGAGGAATCGGAGCGGCGCCAGGAGGAGTTCCGGGCCCGCTCCCAGGCCTTCATTGACTCCCTGGACGTGGACGACGTCATTGCCCACCTTCTGGTTACGGAGGGGTTCTCGTCGGTCGAGGAAGTGGCCTATTGCGAGGACTCGGAACTGTCGTCCATCGAGGGCTTCGACGAGGACATCGCCGGTGAATTGAGGGACCGCGCCCAGGGCTATCTTGACGAACGTGAGCGGGCCGCCGACGACCGCCGGCGCGAACTGGGCGTCGAGGACGAAATGACCTTCGTCCATGGCCTGAGCACCGAAATGCTGGTCGCCCTTGGCGAGAACGAGGTCAAGACCCTGGATGACCTGGCCGATCTGGCCAGCGACGAACTGCGCGAAATCGTTGGCCTGGAGGCCATGGACGAGGACACCGCAAACGCCATCATCATGGCGTCGCGTGCGCACTGGTTCGAAGACGAGGTGACCATCGCCGCCGAATCCGGGCCCGAGTCCGCCGGCGCCTCCGTCGCCGACCCAGGCGACGAGGACCCCGGCCACGAATCCAAACCGGATCAGGACGCCTGAGCAAGAAACGCGAGGCGAAAGTGACCAAGGCGCGGCGCCCTCGGGGCGCGGTGAACACGGACGATCCGGACAACGCGGAAACCCCGGAGGAAACCCCGGAGGAAACCTCGGAGGACGGGGCCTGCGGGACGGATGTCGAACCGATGCCGGCCGGGATGCGGCGCTGCCTCCTGACCCGCGCGGTGATGCCAAGGGACCGGCTGATCCGATTCGTGGTCGATCCCGATGGCCAGGTGGTGCCGGACGTGGACCGCCGACTGCCGGGCCGTGGTTTGTGGTTGAGCCCGGGCCGCGATATGATAGAGATGGCGAGCCGAAAGCGCGCCTTCGCCCGCAGCGCCCGACGGGCGGTCACGGTGCCGCCGGACCTTGCGGACCGGGTGGAAAGCGCGCTGTCGCGGCGCTGCCTGGATCTGCTGGGGCTGGCGCGGCGCGCCGGCCAGGTGGTGAGTGGTTTCGAGTCGGTTCGGGCGCGTCTGCGCGAGGCCGCCGGAGAGGCTTCGGCGGAGCGGTCGCCGGCCCGGGGACGGGCCGGGCGCGGTCGGGAGGTCCGGCCCGCGCCGCCAGCGGTCCTGTTCGCGGCCCGCGATGGCGGCGCCGATTCCCGGGCCAAGGTGGCCGGGCTGGCGGCGGCGGTGGTCGGGGCCGATGCGGCGCAGACAGCGCCGGTGCTGGTGGTCGGATTCGACGCGACCGAACTGGGGCGTCCCCTGGGTCGGGACCGCGCCGTGCATGTCGCGCTGGATCGGGGCCGTCTGGCACGCTCTGTTCTGGAGGGTTGCGAGCATCTGGTGGGATTCCGGTCGGGTCCCATGATGCTGTCGCTTTCGGAGGCCGTGGCCGCCGCCAGGCGTGACTCGGCCGTTCCGGAAGACTAGGGTCCGGCTGTGCCGGGCGGTCCCGAAGTCGGTCCGTCCGACTTGGCGGCCCGGCAAGGATCGGATGATCCCGGCGTCACAAGGACACCGGGGTTCTGCAAGGCTATGGAGTGAAGCGCAGTCGCATGGCGGATGAGAAAGAACGCAAGGCGCCCCTGTCCCTGTCGTCGCGAGGCAAGCTTGAACTGAAGCGCTCGCACGAAGGCGGTCAGGTCCGCCAGAACTTTTCCCACGGGCGCTCCAAGGTCGTGCAGGTGGAGGTCCGCAAAAAGCGCAACGTCGCCGCCCCGGACGCCGATGCGCGCCGCGGTCGCGCGTCCGGCGCGGACGCGCGGCTGCGAGAGGCCACCGAAGCGTTGTCGGGCGACCTGACCAGCGAGGAAAAGGCACATCGCCTGCGCGCGCTTCAGGCCGCGCAGGCGCGAGCCGAGGAAGAGGCCCGCCGCAAGGTCGAGGAAGAAGAGGCCCGCCGCAAGGCAGCGGAGGAAGA
>CAYFTQ010000283.1:0-4214 GCA_964346035.1 uncultured Roseospira sp.
TAACAGTCAATAAAAATATAAATTCCTTGCTCAACACTGTCGATTCGCATGAAGACCGCCCATCATGTAGTGCACCACGGGGCGAATGGGAACCTGATCGGTGACCATGTCCACGCCGACATAGCTTTTCGCCAGGTCGCGCACGAAGGGCAGGCGCTCGTTGATTATTTCCTCACCCAGGTGGCGCATGTCCAGATAGACGCAGCTGCCCCACTTGGTGGGGATCGTGTTGCCTTTCTGGTCCTCGTGCCAGAACGCCTGGCTGAGCCGGTCGCGCGGCCCCAGTTCCATGGTTTTCAGGACTGGTTCGCCCAGGGGCGGTTCCGGCCCCATGCCATAGTCCTTCAGGAAGCGGTCACCATGGCGGTTGCGCAGCACACCGCCCTCACCGCGACAGCCCTCGGTCAGCAGGATGCCGGTGCCGGGCAGGCCGGTGGGGTGGTACTGGACGAACTCCATGTCCTTCAGCGGCACGCCGGCCCGGTAGGCCAGGGCCATCCCGTCGCCGGTCTTGATGGCGCCATTGGTGGTGAAGGGGAAGATGCGGCCGGCGCCGCCGGTGGCCAGGATGACGGCCGGGGCCTGGAACTGGAGCATCCTGCCGGAGCGCATTTCCACGGCGCAGCAGCCGTGGACACGGCCGTCCGAGACCAGCAGGTCGGTGGTGAAGACCTCGTCGAAGCGCTGGATGGAGGGATACTTCAATGAGGTCTGGAACAGCGTATGCAGAAGGTGAAAGCCTGTCTTGTCGGCAGCGTACCAAGTTCGCTTGATCTTCATGCCGCCAAAGGGGCGCACGCCAACCGCGCCGGCGGGTTCGCGGCTCCAGGGGCAGCCCCATTGCTCCAGGCGGGTTAGTTCCTTGGGAGCCTCGTTGATAAAGAACTCGACCGCGTCCTGATCGCACAGCCAGTCTCCGCCGCCGACCGTGTCGCCGAAATGCAGGTCCAGGCTGTCGTCGTCCTTGATGACGCCGGCCGCCCCGCCTTCGGCCGCGCATGTGTGGCTGCGCATGGGATAGACCTTGGACAGCAGCGCGATGCGAAGGGACGGATCGGCCTCGGCAACGGCGATGGCGGCGCGTAAACCCGCGCCGCCGGCGCCGACAATGACCACATCGGCCGGGATTGTTTCCATCAGGCGGGCTCCCCGTCAGACCAAACCTCAACCGGGTGCGAATCCCGGATACGGACCAGGAACGCTAACAGATTTCAGGGCGTCGGCTAAGCCCGAACGGACGCGGGCCGTGAAAGTCCCGCCACCGGACCACGGCGGGGTTCGGCTCACAAGGCTGCCGCGGGGCTGGACGGCGCCAGCGTCACGCGCCCGACCAGCGGCAGGTGATCAGAGGCCAGCCGGGCCTCGCGGCCACGCCACGCCCGGCACGACAGCAGGTGCCCCCCAGCGCCCGGCCAGATCTTGTCAAGCGGCAGCAGCGGCGCGGCGGCGGGCCAGGTGCGGCGCCAGGGCGGGCGCCCGCCCTGGAGGACTTCCAGCGCCCGATAGGTGCCCGAGGGTGGCCACATGTCATTGAAGTCACCCAGCAGCACAAGCGCGCGGGGCGGCTGTCCGGCCTCGGCCCGGGGCGCGGACAGCAGCGAGGCCAGCCGCTCCGCCTGCCAGGCGCGTTCCGGTCCGGCGAGGCCGAAGTGCGTCACAACAACCCGGATCAGCCCGGCCGGCGTCCGGATCAGGGCATCGATGGCGCCTCGGGGTTCTCTGTTGCAGCGGGCCAGATCGAGTCGGCGCGCGGAAACGATGGGATGGCGGCTGAGAAGGGCGTTGCCATACCGTTGACCCGCGCGCAAAAGGTTGGCGCCGGCGCGCGCTTCGTATCCAAGCGCGTCCGCCATCACGGCAAGCTGGTCGACATCCCCGGGATCGCCTCCCGGGGCCAGGGGCAGGACGCCCATGTCTTCCAGGTTGGCGCCCGGCCCCAGCACTTCCTGAAGGCCGATGATGTCGACGTCCAGGCGGCACAGCACGCGGGCGACGCGCGCCACGTCCCGGCGCCGGTCCAGCCCGACGCAGGCATGAATGTTGTAGGTCGCGATGGTCAACATGTCCGCCGGCACGGGGACTGTGGCTCCCTTGACATCGATGGGGGTGCCCTCGGCTTCGTCGGGGCCGGCGAGCACACGGTTGGGCGGGATTGGCGGTGCCGTTGACGGCCGCCGAGGGGTGCGGAGATCGCCAATGCCGTCCCGCCAGGACCGGCGGCCCGCCCCCCAGTCCCCGATGAAAGCTACAGCGCTCCTTGCGGCCGAGGCGTCAACGGTCTCGCGCGCGCCGGGGCGGGGTGTCGCGGGCGATCTCCTCGCGGACCTCCGCCGGCGCCCGGCGCCGGGCCAGCCAGCGCGAGGCCAGCGCGAAACCGCCAACCAGGCCCAGCAGCCCCAGCGTCAGACCCAGGGCTTCGCCCAGGCTGGCCGCCCGCAGCATGCGTCCCAGGCCCTCGCCGAACAGGCTCATGATGGCGATTCCGGGCACCATCCCCAGAACCGTGCCAAGCGCGAAGGTGCGTGCGGATACGCCGGCGGCGCCGCAGGCCAGATTGACCAGGGTGTATTGCAGCACCGGGACGATGCGGAAAAACAGGACGGTCTTCAGCCCGTGGCGTCGCAGCGCCTCGACCGCTCTGTGGGCATGGCGGCTGTGGGCAAGCAGGCGATCCAGCCCCCCACGCCCCAGCGTTCGGCCCAGACCGAACCCGATCGCGGCCGACAGCAGGGCGCCGACTGTGCTGTAGAGGAATCCCGGAACGGGGCCGAAGACCAGGGCCATGACCACGATCAGCACCGTGATCGGCGCCATTACGAGAGACCCCAGGGCAAGGGTGGCGATGGCACCCAGCGGGGCCAGGGGATGGGCCCGCACCGCCTGGATCCAGGCCGTCACGGCGGTTCGGTCCACGGCATCGCCCAGAGGCGTCAGGCGCCACGCCGCCAGCATCGCCGCCACGGCTGCGCCCAGCAGGACGGCGCGCAGAACGGGGCGCTGGCGGGGGTTGACGGGTGCCGCCCCGCCGGCCCCGTCGGGCAGGAACACGTCCCGCAGGCTGTCCGCCGAGACCGGGGCCTCGAAATCGCCGGGCACCGGGTCGGGCATGGCTTCGACCAGATTGGCCGGGGTGTCGCCGTCGGGAACCGGCTCAAGATCGCGCGTGGCCGGATCGCCGTGGCGGTCCAGCACGGCCCGCAGCGAGTTGGTCTCGCGCAGCGTGGCCCGGATGGTGTCGGGGTCGGTGCCCAGATGCTCGCCCACAAGGGTGCATAGCAGCCGCTCGATGGCCATGGCCACCGGCGCGCCGGCCGGTTCGCCGCTGTCCGGGTCGGGCAGGTCCGGTTCCAGATGCAGGTCCAGTTCGGAGTCCAGCCCCATCGACCGGTTGTTCAGGTTGGCCGACCCGTGCCGCAACGCCCGCCGGTCCACGATCATCAGCTTGGTATGGATCTTCAGCCAGCCCGGCCCCCGACCCTCCAGCACCGGCGTGACGACGCGCAACCGGCCATGCACATCGGCCTTGCGCAGCGCCCGCAACAAGCGTTCACGGCCGACCCCCATGGTGGCGGTCTCAAGCCAGCCATCCCAGATGCGGGGAATGACGGCGACCACCTCGGGGCCATCCGGTTCCGCGAGCCGGCGCGCCAATGCGTCGGCGACCGCCCGCGCCGTCAGGTACTGGTCCTCCAGGTAGATCCAGTCCCGGGCGGCGGCGATGTCGGCCTCGATCAGGCGGCAGATCTCCTTCACTGCCACCTGGCCGTGGCTGGCCGGCCGCGTGCGGGCCAGGGCGACGGGAACGCTCTTGAGGTCAGGGGCGATGCCCGCCGGCCAAGGCACCGGCAGACCGGGCGGCGGGTCGCCCGGGCCGGAATCGCCCGTGACCGCTCGCCACCGCTGCGCCAGAGCCTGGCCCAGAACGCCGGCCACCGGGCCGGACATGACCGTCTGCATGTCGTGAAACGGGGGATAGGGGGCGCCACTGGTCGGCAGCCGACGGCGTGCGTCGTCCAGCCGATGGGCCGGCGTGTCCCAGCGCGCGGGCGCCGGGTCCAGCCCCCCCATGAAGGCCAGTTGGTCGTCGATGACGATGAGTTTCTCGTGTTGGGCGGCCTCTATCGGACCCGAGCCGTCCAGCCGCAGACGCATGCGGGGATGCGGGTTCCAGTCCTGCCGCCAGGCCGGCATCAATTCCCGATCGCTGGCATACA
>CAYFTQ010000284.1:0-4198 GCA_964346035.1 uncultured Roseospira sp.
CGTCACCCAGAACCGGGCCAGCGGGACCAGGGCGCGCGCCTCGCCGCCCGCCCGTGCGGCTTCCAGAAGGGCCACGGCGCGGCGGCCTTCGCGGGCGCCGCCATGCGACGGATCAAGCAGCGCCGCGCCGAGTCGCCATTGCGCCGTGGCGTCGCCGTTCGCTGCGGCGTCCCCGAGAATGGAGAGCCCGTCGCGTCGCCACGCTGCGGCCTGGCCGTCGCGGCCATCGCCGGCCTTACCCAGCAGTAGGACGCCCAGGTCCGCAGCCGCCCGCCGGTCGCCGGCGGCCAGGGCACGGCGCAGGTGCGGTTCGGCCGCCGCCGGGTCGCGATCCAGCCCGCCCCAGCCGTGCAGCAGGCTGGCCCCGATATAGGAGTCGCCGGGCGCGAAGCCGCGCGCGCGGGCCTGCGCCGCCAGAGCCAGCGCGCGCCGCTGGTCGCGGCCGCCCAGGGCGTCCGAGCCGTGCAGCAGCGCCAGTTGATAGGCGGCCCGCGCGTGGCCGGCGTCGGCCGCGCGTTGCCAGTGTCGATGCGCGGCGTCGGTCTCGCCGGCCAGGGCGCGACGGCTCCCCTCGGTGTAATGATGCGACGCCAGACCACGCGCGATGAACCCGTCGCCAGGGAACGCGCATCCCGCCAGGACGCCCAGGATCAGGGCGCTGGCGATCCTGCGGCCCGCCCCGATCCAGCCAAGGACACCCTGAAGCCGGACCCGCGTGTTGCCTCCCATGCCTGTTCCTCCCGACAGGGGCCAAAATGCTTGCGTTGCGTGGCACCATGCAATCAAATGAACGGTACCATGCCGGGAGCGCCCGTGCCACGGCGATGATAGAGAGACAGGACGACCGAGCGTGGCGGTATCCTCCGCGTCCACAGTCCCGACCGACAGCGCGGACGCGGCCGCCCTGGCGGAGGTCGAGGCGGCGTTGATCGCGCGCCTGCCGGCGGACCTGCGGGGGGCCATCTTCCGCCCCACGGACAGGCTGACGCCGGCCGCGCGGATCGCCGGCCTGCATCGGGTGGTGGCGCTGTACGAAGGCGCGTGGGCGGCCGGGCCACGGACCCGCCTGGCCGCCTTGCGCGATCGGTACGCGGGCCAGCGCCTGTTCATCCTGGGCAACGGCCCCAGCCTGCGCGGGATAGACCTGGATCGGCTGGCAGGCCAGCCGTCCATCGGCGTCAACGGGCTGTTCCTGGCCTTTCCGGGCACGACGTTCCGGCCCACCTGTTATCTGGTCGAGGACCACCTGGTGGCAGAGGACCGGGCCGAGGCCCTCAACGCCCTGCCGGCCGGCATGACCCGGCTGTTTCCCCTCAATCTGGCCTACTGCCTTGACGACGGGCCGGACGTGGTGTGGTTCGACCACCGACCCCGACCCGGCTTTCCCGACCGCTTCGATGTCTCGCTGGACGCGCTGGCGCGCACCTACGCCGGCGGCACGGTCGTGTTCACGGCGCTTCAACTGGCGGCCTTCATGGGCGCGCGGGATATCGTTCTGCTGGGGGTGGACCTGGACTATGCGCTGCCCGCCGACGTCCGCCGCCAGGCCGGAACGGGTCGCGCGCCGGGCGTTCTCGACATGGCCAGCGACGATCCCAACCACTTCCATCCGGATTACTTCGGCAAGGGTATGCGCTGGCACGATCCCAATCCGGACACCATGGCCCGTGCCCTGTCCTCGGCTCGCGATGTCCTGGCCGGCATGGGGGTCCGGCTGATCAACGCCACCCCGGGCGGGCGCATGACCCTGATGCCGCGCCTGCCGCTGGATGATCTGCTCGCCGGACGCCGGGCTATGGTCGTGCCGCCGCCGCGCCTGCTGGTGTTCGATCTGACGCCGATCGGCGGCGCCTCGGCCACGGGCCAGTTCAAGGGCGAACTCATGGCGCCCTGGCGCGGTGGATCGTGTCTGGCCGTCACGCCCGATGCCAGGCCCGACCGCTTCACCGTCCACCATCCCGATGGTCGCATCGACGCGGATCTGGACCCCGGCGCGACCCTGGCGTGGGTGCGCGCGTTCGCGCCACAGGTGGTGTACTACCGTCCCCAGCCCCGGCGCGGCCATCTGCATCCGCTGGTGCTGGACTGGCTGGACAGCGATCCGGCGGCGCTGATCCTGCACGTCATGGACGACTGGCTGGCGCCCATGCGGCTGAACGAGCCCCTGGCCTGGCAGGTCTGGCGCCAGGACCTGGACTGGCTGGCGGGGCGCGCCGCGGTCCGGCTGGCCATCAGTCCGTCCATGGCCGCGCATTGCCGCGACCGCCACGGCGGCGGCGCCTGGAAGGTCCTGGCCAACGGCATCGACCCCGCCGACTGGCCGGCGCGGGACCGACCATCGGGTGGCGGGTGCGTCGGCGGCGGGCGGCCCTTTGATCTGCTGTTCGCCGGCGCCCTGGCAGAGGACATGAACCGCGCCGCCGTGCGCGATGTGGCCGAGGCCGTGGATGCCATCAACCGCGCCGCCGGACGGCTTCTGATGCACTTCGAGGTTCGGGTGCTGCCGCCCTGGCGCCACGCCGCGCGCGTCCTGGCCTCCGATCTGGTGGGCGTGGCGGCCTCGGTCGGTGATGATCCCGACCCGGGGGCCTACCGTGCCCGGCTGCGCACCGCCGACGGTGTGCTGATCGCCTATGCCTTTGACGAGATCAGCCGCGCCCACACCCGCCATTCGATGGCCAACAAACTGCCGGAGGCCCTGGCCAGTGGCGCCGCCGTGGTCGGCTACGGGCCGGCCGATCAGGCTACGCTGGCGGCGCTGGCGGGCACGGACGCGGCCCTGCTGGTGACGGAGCGTGATCCCGACCACCTGCGCGCGGCGCTGATCCGGCTGGTCGAGGACGCCGACCTGAGCGCCCGTCTGGGCGCGGCCGGGCGGCGGCTGGCGCTGGAGCAATACACCCTGGCGCCGCGCCGGGCCGCCCTGGCCGATTGGGTGCGCGCGGTCGCGGCCGATCGCGCGGTTTTGTCGGGCGACCACCCGCGCCTGGACGGCGCGCGCCTGGACGAAGCCGCCTTGCTGCTCGGACTGGCGCGCTTCCAGACCACGGCGCCCGGCATGCTGGTGGACGTGGGCGCGCATCACGGGGGTTTTCTAGGCCCCTTTGCCGAGGCCGGCTGGTCGGTGCTGGCGGTGGAGCCCGACCCGGCCAACCGCGCTGCCCTGGAGGCCCGCCACGGGACCACGGCGGCAGTCACGGTCGCTGCCGTGGCGCTGTCCGATGCCGCGATGGCCGACGCGCCCCTGTATACCGCCCCCGACAGCTCGGGTGTCGCCACTCTGGCGCCATTCCTGAACAGCCACCGGGAGACCGCCCGAGTCCCGGTCGAGACCCTGACCGGCCTGTTGGACCGCCACGGCATCGCGGCGATCGACGTCCTGAAGGTGGATGCCGAGGGCTGGGATTTCCGCATCCTGATGGGCCTGGACTGGGACCGCTGGCGCCCCCGGGTGGTGATGGCGGAGTTCGAGAACGCCAAGACCCTGCCTCTGGGGGTCTCGCTGGGGGATCTGGTGGCGCTGCTGGAGGGACGCGGCTATGCGGTGTTGGTCAGCGAGTGGCATCCGGTCGTCCGCTATGGCGCGCGGCATGACTGGCGTCGTCTGTTCCCCTGGCCCCCGGGCGAGGATGCACCGCTGCCCGACCCGGACGCCTGGGGCAACCTGATCGCCCTGCGCGCCGACGCGCCGAGGCCCGACCATGCCGCCCTCGCCGGCATGGTGCGGGCTGCGCTGACCCTGGCGCCCCGGCCGGAGCCGGCACAGGACCTCGATGCGCCGCCGGAGCCGGAAACCGGGCCGGCGCCGAAGCCGGAAACCGTGCCCGGGGCGCCACGGCCGGCGCCGGCGTCGCGGCTGGAGAAGGGTTGCCGTCTGGGCGGGGAGATGGCCGACGTTCTCGGCGGCTGGCGGGCGCCGGCGGCACTGGGGCTGGTGGCGGCGGGGGCGGCGGGCGCGCTGCTGCCTCCGCCCCTGGCGGCGCCCCTGGCCGGGACCGTGGTCGCCGGCCTGCTGGCGGCCGTGGCCTATGGCTCCGTGCGGGCGCGCCGCCTCGACGCTATCGACCGCGAGGCCACCAAGGCGCGCCTGGACGAGCGCCTGAGGCGCCATGTCGGGTGGCTGCGCGACGACCTGTCCGCTTTGCGCGACGATCTGGCCCGCGACATGGCCCGTCTGTCGGAGGATCAGGCAGAGGCC
>CAYFTQ010000285.1:0-4184 GCA_964346035.1 uncultured Roseospira sp.
ACGCGCGGATACAGGCGCCCAAGCAGCCGGAACAGCACGTCGAACACCAGCACCGGGCGCGCATTGCCGATGTGGGCGCGGTCATAGACCGTGGGGCCGCAGACATACAGCCGGATGTGAGCCGGATCGACGGGCGCGAAGCGGGTTTTGCCGCGCCTCAGGGTGTCGTGGATGTGCAACTCTGGCGACATGGCGGCGGGTTCTCCGGGCGCGGACGGACGGGTGGGCTGGGGTGCGCCGGGTGTAGCGCGCACGAGCGCCGCCGACAACCTTCGCTCCCTTGGTTCCGCTCCCTCGGTTCCGCTCTCTCGGTTCCGCTCGGCAGCCGCACTGTTGCCCGCGCCCGCCGCCGATCCCAAGAGGGTACTCCAGTTGGGTACTCCAGTTGGGTCGGCGGCGTCCTTGTGACAAGGATCGTGTGGCGAGGATCAATCCGACAGCGTTTTCAGGTAGGCGACAACATCGGTGGCGATTTCCGGTGTCAACGGGGCCAGGATCATGGCGCTTGCTTCTCCGCCGGCATAGTCATCGCGGAAGGCTGCGGAGTCGGTGACGTAGGAGACCAGCGCCTCTTCGGTCCAGGTCTCGACACCGTTTTCGACGAACATGGGCGCCACCTTGTAGCCATTGAAGCCCTCGCGGGTTCCGGGAACGGCACCAACGATGTTCCAAAGGTTGGGTCCGATCAGGTGCTTCTCGCCGGAGTCGAAGGTGTGGCAGGCCTTGCAGACGCGCTTGGCCCATTTTTCGCCGCTGTCGATGTCGCCCTCGGCCAGCGCCGCCGAGGTCCCAAGCCCCAGGGCGACACCGGCCCCGATGGCGACAAGAACGATGTTCCGCATGATGGTTCTCCCCCAGAAAACGAACGGCCCCCGCGCCGGCGATTCCGGTCGGAATGGCACGTCAAAGAGCGCCGTTCAATGCGCCAAAGGTTATAGAATGCCGCGCGTCCGAACAAGCAAATGCGGACCGCGACCATTGGCCGAGGCCGGCGGCCGAACACGGCAAGAGACGGCGCGGGTCCGGCCGTGCGGCCGAAGAAAGCCGGTCGCGCCGGGGTGGCCTGACCGTCAGCGAGCCATGGCCTCGGCCGCGCCCGCAGCCCTCGCCAACCGGTCGGCGGCGCGGGCCCGGCCGATCAGGGGCAGCAGCGCGGCCAGTTCCGGCCCGTGGTCCACGCCTGTCAGGGCCAGACGCAGGGGCAGGAACAATCCCTTGCCCTTGCGCCCGGTGGCGGCCTTGAGCGCGCCGGTCCAGGCGCGCCATGTCTCGCCGTCCCAGGGCTCTTCCGGCAGCGCCTCGTGCGCGGCGCGCAGGTAGGCCGCGTCCTCGCCGGAGCGAGCGCGCGGCACGATGTCGCCGAAGGCGACGGCATGCCATTCGGCGGCGTCGGACAGCCGCTCCAGATTGCCGCGAACGGCCTCCCAGAAGGCCGGCCCGCCGTCCGCGCTCAGGGTTTTCAGGCGCGCGCGCACGGCGTCATGGGGGGTTTCGTGCAGCAGGCGGGCGTTCAGCCGAGTCAGTTCGGCGGCATCGAAGCGGGGCGCGGCACGACCGAAGTGCGACAGGTCGAAGCCCTCCACCAGGGCGGCCAGGTCGGCCACCGGCTCGATGTCGTCCGAGCTGCCGAGCCGCGCCAGCAGGGCGTTGACGGCCATCGGTTCCAGGCCGTCCTCGCGCAGGTCGGCCACCGACAGGCTTCCCAGGCGCTTGGACAGACCCTCGCCGCCGGCGTCGGTTAAAAGCGAGAGATGGGCATAGGCCGGCGGTGTGCCCCCCAGAAACTGGCAGAGCTGGATCTGGACCGCCGTGTTGACGACGTGGTCCTCGCCGCGAATGACGTGGGATATTGCCATGTCGATGTCGTCCACCACCGAGGGTAGTGTGTACAGCAGCGTTCCGTCCGCCCGCGCCAGCACGGGGTCTGACAGGTGCTGGGCATCGTAATGGCAGGCGCCGCGAATCCGGTCGTTCCAGCGGATTTCGCCCGCATCCAGCTTCAGGCGCCAATGCGGCCGTCGGCCCTCGGCCTCCAGGCGGGCGCGGTCGGTTTGGTCGAGTGCCAGCCCCGCGCGGTCATAGATCGGCGGCCGGCCACGCGCGCGCTGGCGCCGGCGCTTGTATTCCAGTTCTTCCGGCGTTTCGTAACAGGCGTACAGCCGCCCCTCGGCCTTCAGGCGCTCGATCACCGCCGCGTGGCGGTCGGCGCGAGCGGACTGGAAGGCCTCCTCGTCCCAGTCAAGACCCAGCCAGCGCAGATCGTCCCGGATGGCCTGCACGAACTCTGGCCGGCTGCGCTCGGCGTCGGTGTCGTCGAAGCGCAGGACGAAGGCGCCGCCAGCCTGGCGCGCACATAGCCAGTTGACCAGGGCGGCGCGGGCGTTGCCGGCGTGCAGACGGCCGGTGGGGCTGGGGGCGAAGCGGACGCGGACGGCGGACATGTCGACGGGTCCCGGACAGGCGGTGCGGATGACGCTTGCCTTGTAGCCCGCCAGGGCGGTCGCGGCCAAGGGGGCGCGGCTGTCCGCACTATCCCTTGAAGCGATTGGTGACGGGATAGCGGCGGTCGCGGCCAAAGGCGCGCAGTGTGATCTTGACGCCGGGCGGTGCCTGGCGGCGCTTGTATTCCGCCATGTTCAACAGGCGCCAGACCCGGCGTGTCATCTCGGCGTCATGGCCCTCCGCGATCAGGTCGGAGACGCCGTGCTCGCCTTCGATCAGGCCATTCAGGATGCGATCCAGAACGGGATAGGGCGGCAGGCTGTCCTCGTCCTTCTGGTTCGGCCGCAATTCCGCCGTCGGCGGTTTGGTGATCACCTGTTCGGGCATGACGGGGCCGTCAGGTCCCATCAGGCCGGCTGCCCGGCCGTGGCCGTTGCGCCACCGGCACAGGCGCGTCACGGTGGTCTTGTAGACGTCCTTGAGGATGGCGAAGCCGCCGGCCATGTCGCCGTAAAGCGTGGCATAGCCGACGCTCATCTCCGACTTGTTGCCGGTGGACAGGACCATGGGTCCGAACTTGTTGGATAGCGCCATCAGGGTGACGCCCCGGGCGCGCGACTGGATGTTCTCTTCGGTCACGTCGGCGGGGCGATCCCCGACCAGCGGCGCCAACATGCCGTCGAAGGCCGACATCGCCGGGCCGATGTCGATGCAGTCATAGCGTACCCCCAGCAGGCGGGCCGTGGCGTCGGCGTCGGTCAGGCTGTCGCGGGAGGTATGGGGCGAGGGCATCATGACGCACCAGACCCGATCGGGTCCCAGGGCGTCCACCGCCAGGGCCGCCGACAGGGCGCTGTCTATGCCGCCCGACAGGCCCAGGATGACCCCGGGAAAGCCGTTCTTGAGCACATAATCCCGCAAGCCGGTGACAAGCGCGCGATAGATCGTTTCCGGATCACTCAGCGGCGCGGCGCGGGGCGCGGAGTCGCAGCGCCAGGCCGCGTCCGGTGTCGGGCGGCTCCAGTGCGTGGGGGCGATGGTTTCCGTCCACGCCGGCAGCCCGGCGACCTGTGTGCCGTCGGCGGCCAGGATGAACGAGGCGCCATCGAACACCACCTCGTCCTGGCCGCCGACGATGTTGACGTAAACCAGTGGCAGGCCGGTTTCAGCCACCCGCGGGCGAGCCTGGTCCAGGCGCTGACCGGGTTTGTCCACTTCGAACGGCGAGCCGTTCAGCACCACCAGCACCTCGGCGCCCCGCGCCGCCAGATGGCGCGCCACCTGTGGCCCCCACATGTCCTCGCACACCATGATTCCCAGGCGCAGGCCATGCACCGTGATCACATCCGGCAGCGGCCCGCGTGAGAACACGCGCACCTCGTCGAACACGCCATAGTTCGGCAGCAGGTGCTTGAGGCCGACAAAGCGGACCGTGCCCTGGTCCAGCAGCAGGGCGGCATTGCCCAGCTTGGCGCGGCGGTCGTCCGGATCCGTGAAGCGCCACGGCGCCCCCACCAGCAGGGCCGGTCCGCCGTCCCCGGTTTCCGCAGCCAGGGCCAGGACCGCTGCCTGCGCGACATCCAGGAAGGCGTTGCGGAGCACCAGGTCCTCGGGCGGGTAGCCGCTGATGACCAACTCCGGGAACACCACCAAGTGGGCGCCCTGGGCGGTGGCCTCCGCGCGGGCGGCGCGAACCCGGTCGGCGTTGCCGGCGACGTCTCCGACCGTCGGGTTGATCTGGG
>CAYFTQ010000286.1:0-4172 GCA_964346035.1 uncultured Roseospira sp.
GGTCTGACGGGAACCCATGTCGGCTGCGATACCAGCCAGTGCGGCGCCTGTGTGGTGATCGCCGACGGCATCTCGGTCAAGTCCTGCGCCGTGCTCACCGTCCAGTACGACGGCGGCAGCATAACCACCATCGAGGGCCTTGCCGACGGCGAGACACTGCACCCCATGCAGCAGGCCTTCAACGACCATCACGCCCTGCAATGCGGCTTCTGCACACCCGGCATGGTGATGAGCGCGGTCGATCTGGTCAACCGCCAGCCCGACCCGTCGGACGCCGACATCCACAAGGGGCTCGAAGGCAACTTCTGCCGCTGCACCGGCTATCAGAACATCGTTCGCGCCGTGCGCGCCGGCGCCAAGGCCATGGGCGCGTGATGGCATGGCCCCGCCACACGGCGGGGCCGCGATGGCGCCGGGACTGACGACGCGCGACGGGGAGACACAAGGCATGTATGCGTTCAAGTATCACCGGCCGTCGTCCGTGGACGAAGCCGTGGCTCTGCTGACCAGCGAGGACGTCAAGATCCTGGCCGGCGGACAAACGCTGATCCCGACCCTGAAACAGCGCCTGGCCATGCCCGAGACCCTGGTTGATCTGGGCGGTATCCAGGCCCTGAAGGGCATCCGCCGGGACGGCGACGCCCTGGTCATCGGCGCCACAACCACCCATGCGGAGGTCGCGGCCTCGACGGAGGTGTGCGCAGCCATCCCGGCGCTGGCCGATCTGGCCGGACGCATCGGTGATGCCCAGGTGCGCAACCGGGGCACGCTGGGCGGCTCCGTCGCCAACGCTGATCCGGCCGCCGACTACCCGGCCGCCGTGGTCGGGCTGGGCGCCACGGTCCACACCAGCAAGCGAACCATCGCCGGCGACGATTTCTTTACCGCATTGTTCGAGACCGCGCTGGACGAGGCCGAGGTGATCACCGCGATCTCGTTCCCCGTTCCACAGGGGGCGGCCTACGAAAAATTCGCCCACCCGGCTTCCGGGTATGCCGTGGTGGGCGTCATGGTGGCGCGGATCGGGGACGGCGTGCGCGTGGGTGTGACCGGGGCGGGTCCCTCCGCCTTCCGCGCCGAGGCCATAGAGCGGGCGCTGGCGGCCTCGTTCACGCCAGACGCCGCCGGCAGGGTGACCATGCCGGCCGACGGCCTCAATGGCGACATCCACGCTTCGGCCGATTACCGGGCGGCGTTGATCCCGGTGCTGGCGGCACGCGCCGTCGCCGCCTGCACGGGATAGGCCCCCCGGCGCCCTTGCCGCGCGGACCGGCCTGTATGGCTCCGCGCCCGAACGGACCCCCGCCATGCTGAAAGCCGCCGTCGCCACCGTCGCCGGTCACCCCGTGATCCTGATGGACACCATCACCGCGACCCGTCCGGAGGATGCCGGCGCCATCGTCGTTTCCGGGTCACATGGCGGCACCAGTTCGGGCGAGTTCGCGGTCGCCGTGCCGTTGACGGCGGTGTTCTTCAATGATGCCGGCATCGGCAAGGACCGCGCCGGTGTCGCAGCCCTGCACATGCTGGAGTCGCGCGGCGTGCCCGGACTCGCGGTCAGTCACCTGTCCGCGCGCATCGGCGAGGCCGCCGACATGTGGGACAACGGCATCGTCTCCGTGGTCAATCCGGCAGCCAGGCGCATCGGCATAGTCGCTGGAGACACCGTGCAGCAGGCCGTTCGCCGGTTCCAGGTCGGCTGAGCCCGGGCGGCGGCCTACCGCTACGCCACGCCGTCCAGGACCTCAAGCACCGCTTCCGGCGGGCGCCCCAGCCGGGCGCGTCCGTTCGCGACGGCAATCGGCCGCTCGATCACGATCGGGTTCTGAACCATGCCGGCGATCAGCGCCGCGTCGTCCAGCCCGGGATCGTCCAGGCCGGCCTCTTTCGCCTCTTTGCGGCGCATCAGGTCGCGCGGCCTCATGCCCAACAGGCCCAGCAGTCCGCGCAGGGTTTCGGCGTCCGGCGGAGTATCCAGATAGCGCACGGCGCGCACCGCCGCGCCGCGCTCTTCCAGCAGACCGAGCGCCGCGCGCGACTTGCTACAGCGCGGGTTGTGGTAAAGCGTGACCTCGGGCATGTCGTGTCCTTGCCGTCCCTACACCAGCATGGCCAGCGGGTCCTCGATCAGCGCCTTGAAGGCAGCGAGGTATTCCGCCCCCACCGCGCCATCGACAGAGCGGTGATCAACCGACAGCGTACAGCTCATCATGGTCGCCACGGTAAGCGCACCCTCGCGCACCACCGGACGCTGTTCGCCCTGCCCCACAGCAAGGATACAGCTTTGCGGTGGGTTTATGATAGCCGAAAACTCGCGTATTCCGTACATACCCAGGTTGGAGATGGAGAAGCCGCCGCCCTGGAACTCCTCCGGCTTCAGGGTGCCGGCGCGGGCGCGGGAGGCGAGGTCCTTCATCTCCGTGGCGATGGTGGCCGGCCCCTTGATGTCGGCATCGCGAATGATGGGCGTGATCAGGCCGCGGTCCGTGGCCACGGCGACCGAGATGTCCACCGTCTCCAGCTTCAGGATGGCCTCGTCGGTCCAGACCGCGTTGGCCGCCGGCACGCGCCGCAAGGCCACGGCGGCGGCCTTGATGATCAGGTCGTTGACGGACAGCTTCCAGGCGCCCTCGGGGGCCTTCTCGTTCAACCGGGCGCGCAGGTCCAGCAGCGCGTCCAGGCCGCAATCGATGGTCAGATAGAAATGCGGAATGGTCAGCTTGGACTCCGCCAGGCGGCGCCCGATGACCTTGCGCATTTGCGAGTTCGGCTCTTCGGTGTAGCGCTGCCAGGATTGCAGGCGACCCTTGACGGCATCGCCCGGCGCTTCGGTCCCCGGGGCCGCCACATCGAACGGATCGGACGCGGCGCGCCCGGCGGGCGCGTCGGCGGCGTGCGCCTCGGCCGCCGCCACATCGGCGCGAACGATGCGCCCATGCGGGCCGCTGCCCTCCATGCGACGCAGGTCGAGCCCGGCCTGAGCCGCCAGCCTGCGGGCCAACGGGCTGGCGAACACGCGGCTGCCGTCGTCACGGCGTGGCGCGGGCGGGGCGGTCAGAATTTCGTCGGCCATGGCGCTCGCCCTCCCCTACTGTGTCCGTCCGCGCGAACAGATGCCGCGCGCGGCCTCGGCCACCTGATCGGGCTGGGGCAGCGCAAGCACCTCCAGGTTGGCGGCGTAGGGCATGGGGACGTCGGCACCGGTAACCCGAACCACGGGCGCGTCCAGCCAGTCGAACGCCTGTTCCATGCAGAGCTGGCCAATCTCCGCCCCGATGCCGGCGAAGGGCCAGCCCTCTTCGACCGCAACCAGCCGGTTGGTCTTGCGCACCGAGCGCAGGATGGCGGCCGTATCCAGAGGGCGCAGGGTTCGCAGGTTGATGACCTCGGCCTCGATGCCCTCGTCCGCCAGTGTCTCTGCCGCTGCCAGGCAGAGCCCGACCATGCGCGAAAAGCCCACCAGGGTAACGTCCGAGCCCCGACGCTCCACCTTGGCACGCCCGATGGGCAGGACATAATCCTCGCCCTCCGGCACATCGAAGGTCTGGCCGTACAGGATCTCGTTTTCCAGGAACACGACCGGGTTGGGATCGCGAATGGCAGCCTTCAGCAGCCCCTTGGCGTCCCCCGCCGACCAGGGCGCGATGACTTTCAGGCCCGGCACATGCGCATACCACGAGGCGTAACACTGGCTGTGCTGGGCAGCCACGCGCGAGGCGGCGCCATTGGGACCCCGGAACACGATGGGACAGCCCATCCGGCCGCCGGCCATGTAGAGCGTCTTCGCGGCGGAATTGATGACCTGGTCGATGGCCTGCATGGAAAAGTTGAAGGTCATGAACTCCACGATCGGTTTCAGGCGGGCGAAGGCCGCGCCAACGCCCAGACCGGCGAAGCCCATCTCCGTGATCGGCGTATCCACGACCCGCTTGTCGCCGAACTCGGCCAGCAGGCCCTGGGTGACCTTGTAGGCGCCCTCGTACTGAGCGACCTCCTCTCCCATGACGAAGACCTCCGGATCGGCGCGCATCTCTTCCGCCATGGCATCGCGCAGGGCCTCGCGCACGGTCTGGCGCCGGGTGGACTGTATGGGGGGATCGGGATTGTCCTCCGGCTCCGGTTTCACGGCGGCGGTC
The DNA here is from genome assembly GCA_964346035.1 of uncultured Roseospira sp. Taxonomy (GTDB): domain Bacteria; phylum Pseudomonadota; class Alphaproteobacteria; order Rhodospirillales; family Rhodospirillaceae; genus Rhodospira. Next base: position 4,137 of record CAYFTQ010000286.1, read on the forward strand.
GGCGCGGCGGCGGGGCCGGGGGGGGGGGCCGGGGCC
>CAYFTQ010000287.1:0-4169 GCA_964346035.1 uncultured Roseospira sp.
ATCTGGGTACAGCCGTTCGGGGCTATCGGCAACCATGCGCGCATTGTGGCGGCTCCCCTGCCGCCACAGGGGAATACGTGGCGGCCCGTGCCGCCTCTGGGGAATACGTGGCGGCTCGTGCCGCCACAGGGGAACAGCAGGGACCGAAGGGGGACGGGATGGTCTGGCGGCGCCAACGGAAGACGGGGAAAACGGTGATGGCACCAAAAACGGTGATGTCACGGAAACGGATCATCCTTTCCGCCGGCGTGGCGGCGGCGTTGGCCACCGCCGGGCTGGCGGGCGCGGCATCGGCTCGGTCGGAGGCCTCGGGCATGGACGCCAAGGCCGCCGTGGAACGCGCCGCAAGGCACGTCACCGCCGGCGAGACCCTGGCAGCGGTCGAGGCTCTGCGAGAGGCCGCGCTGTCGGTCTGGAGCGCGGCTCCCTTCGATATCGTCCGCCTTGACCTCTCGACAGAAGCCGCCCAGCGCTATCGCGCCTATGAGACGCGCGCCGACGCCGCCTTTGCTCGTGGTCAGGCCATCCACCTGTACGTGGAGCCCGTCGGCATGGCCTACGAGTACGAAAAAGACCGCTATTCCATGCGCTTGAAAGGCGACTTTCTGATTGAGGACACCGCCGGCAGAATCCTGGGGGGGCAAAAGGATTTCGCCGATGTGCCCTATACCTTTCCCGTGCCCGCGACAGAGGTCTATATGACCGTCTCCCTGGGCACGGCATCCCTGCCCCCTGGCGACTATGTCATCAACATGACCTTCCGCGACCCGCTGGGCCAGGCGCAAGCGTCGCGCAGGGTCTCGTTCTCCGTCGTCGCGGCCGAGGAGTAGGCGCCGGCCTGGCGTCACCGTCCGCACCGCTCGGCCCAGCCCGCCGCCCGTTCCGTTCCGCTCCCAGCCGGGAAATCAACGAGGTCCGCCATGTCTTCCAGCGCGCCGGCAACCCAGGACCCCGAGGCGCCCATCCTGACGCGGTCCGACACCGATGATGGCGTCACGACCCTGACTCTCAATCGTCCCAAGGCGCGCAATGCCCTGTCCGTGGCGCTGATGGCCGCGTTGCAGGGCGAATTGGACGCCGTCGCCGCGGATGAGACCGTCAAGGTGGTGATCCTCGCCGCCGCCGGACCGGCCTTCTGCGCCGGCCATGACCTCAAGGAAGTTCGCGCCAATCCCGGCCGCGCGGCCTATGAGGCGCTGTTCCAGCAGTGCTCCAACCTGATGCTGGCCATCACACGACTGCCCAAGCCGGTGATCGCGCGTGTCCATGGCATGGCGACGGCGGCCGGTTGCCAACTTGTGGCCACCTGTGACTTGGCCGTGGCGGTCGAGGGCGCGCGCTTCGCCACCCCCGGCGTCAACATCGGTCTGTTCTGCTCCACGCCCATGGTGGCGCTGTCACGCAATGTCGGGCGCAAACAGGCCATGGAGATGCTGTTGACCGGACGGCCGATCGACGCGTTCGAAGCCCGCGCCGCCGGTCTGATCAACACGGTGGTCGCCGACGAGGCCGCCCTCGACGAGGCCGTCTCGGCGCTGGCCGGAACCGTTGCCGGCAAGTCCCCGCTTACCCTCGCCATTGGCAAGGAAGCCTTCTATCGCCAACTCGAAATGCCGCTGGCCGACGCCTATGCCTACGCCAGCGATGTCATGACCACGAACATGATGGCCCGCGACGCCGAGGAAGGCATCGACGCTTTCCTGGAAAAGCGTGCGCCACAATGGACGGGCCAATAGCGGGTCGGAGCGGAGCGGAGCCGGGCCGCATCCAGGGCGCCATCGGCGCGAATGGTGACCCCGGCAGGGCTTGAACCTGCAACCCCCGGTTTAGGAAACCGGTGCTCTATCCAGTTGAGCTACGGGGCCCTTGAAAAGGGCCGGACGCTGAAAGGGACCGGACGCCGTCGGGGTCTGTTACCAAATCACGCCGGCCATGACCAGTGGCATGCGCCCCGCAGAGCGACGCCGGACACATTCCTGATTCCCCCACGGCGTCATGTGCTTTAGCATGTCTCGTCTTCGCCCCGACCGTTCCCGCTTCCGCTCGCGTGTCCGAGAGAGCCCGTGCCGTTCGAAACCGCGACCAAGACCGTTGTGTCAGTTCCCGGGACCGCCGGCTTCTCCGTGAGCCCGCCGCCGGACGCGGGCGCAACATCGCCTTCTGGACCGGTGGCGACGGGGCGCCCCATTTTTGTGGCACTCGATCTGGGCACCAACAATTGCCGCATGCTGGCGGCGCGGCCGGACCCGCGTGGAGGGTTCCGCGTGGTGGACTCGTTCTCACGCATCACCCGCCTGGGGGCCGGAATGCAGGAAACCGGCGCGCTGTCAGAGGCAGCAATGGCCCGCACCATCGACGCCCTGCGCGCCTGCGCCCGCAAGATGAGCCGTCACCACATCGCCGGCGCCCGCCTTGTGGCTACGGCCGCCTGTCGGCGCGCCCGCAACGCGGCCGAATTCCTGGAGCGGGCGGAGCGCGAGAGCGGCCTTCGCCTGGAGGTCATCTCGGCCGACGAGGAGGCCCGTCTGGCGCTTTCGGGCTGCGCGCCGCTGTTGCGCCCGGGCTGCGAGGGCGCGCTGGTGTTCGACATCGGCGGGGGCAGCACGGAGCTGATGTGGGTGGCGCCCGAGCCCGCGACCGGAGCCTTCAGGCTTGTGGACATCGTCTCCCTGCCGCTGGGTGTGGTGACCGTGGCCGAGACGCGCGGCGGCGATCTGTGCGAGCAGGACTATGACTTGGTGATCGGCGAGGTGTGCGAAGTCCTGCGCGACTTCGACCGCCAGCACGGCATTTCCGAGCGCGTGGCGGTCGGCGAGCCGATCCAGATGCTGGGAACCTCCGGCACCGTTACCACGCTGGGCGGCGTCATGCTGGACCTGCCCCGCTATGACCGCGACAGCGTGGACGGCCTGGAAGTGGACTTCATCTCCATCGTCGCCGTTTCGCGGCGTCTGCGCGCCATGACCTGCGCGGACCGGGCGCTGCATCCGTGCATCGGGCGCGAGCGCGCCGATTTGGTGGTCTCTGGCTGCGCCATTCTGGAAGCGATCTGTGACACCTGGCCGGTGGGACGGTTGCGCATTGCCGATCGCGGCATCCGCGAGGGCGTATTGACCGATCTGATGCGCGCCGCAGGAGTGCTGGTGGCATGAGCCGGCGCGGCGGGCGCAAACCGGCGGGCGGCGGTCGCGGCGGCGCGGGTCCTGGTGGCGGTGACGGCGCGGTTGGCTCGGCGCGTCAGTTGCATACCCGGGTGCGGACCGCGCGCGGGCGCAAGACCTCCTCCACACGCTGGTTGCAGCGCCAGTTCAACGACCCTTACGTCCTTGAGGCCCGCCGCCAGGGGTTCCGCTCGCGCGCGGCCTTCAAGCTGATCGAACTGGACGACCGCTTCGGTGTGCTCAAGCCGGGCCTGCGGGTGGTGGACCTGGGCGCCGCCCCTGGCGGCTGGACACAGGTCGCTGTGGCACGGGTGCGCGCCGGGCGGCCCGCCGATGACAGGCCCGCCGATGATCGCGCGACAGGCTTGGTAATCGGCGCCGACATCCTGGAGTGGGGCGACGTTCCCGGCGCGCTTTGCCTGACTCTGGACTTCATGGACCCGGCGGCGCCCGAGATCATTCGGCGCCGGTGCGGCGGCCCGGTGGACGTCGTGCTGTCCGACATGGCGGCCCCGACCACGGGTCATCGACAAACCGATCACCTGCGCGTCATGGGCCTGGCGGAAGCCGCCTGGGCCTTCGCCGAGGAATCGCTGGCCCCGGGCGGCGCCTTTGTCTGCAAGGTGTTCCAGGGCGGCACGGAAGACGCCCTGCTGAAGCGCATCAAAAGCCTGTGCGCAACCGTGCGCCACGCCAAACCGCCGGCCAGCCGCAAGGACTCCGCCGAAATGTACCTGGTGGCGCAGGGTTTCCGGGGCCGGCCCGATGATGACCCAGAGTCGGACGATCCCGTCCGCGACCCATAGGCGACCCGAAATCCTCCCGCCGGTCGTGACCCGCCGGGGACCCATGACCTTGACGGACAGCGGCCATGCCCGCTGGCCCCTTGGCGCATCCGTGCCCGCGTGGCATATGCAGGGCACACCAGTCCCACCCGTCCCCTTGTCCCCGTTGCCGGAGGCGCGTCGCCATGTCCCTACCCGAGGCTCTAACGTTCGACGACGTCCT
>CAYFTQ010000288.1:0-4134 GCA_964346035.1 uncultured Roseospira sp.
CGCCAGCAGCGTGAACGGCTGGCCCGGGTGGGCGACCTGGGCGCGGCGGGCATCCCGTTGGGCGCGCAACAAAAGGGTGCGGGGATCGCCGTCGGCCCACATGCGGGCCTCCGGGACGCCGGGAATGATCGCGGCCGCCCGGTCCGCCGGCGAGACCAACGGTCGCGGCGGCGGCGCGCACGCCGCCACCAGCGCCAGGAGAACGGCGGCCAGCGGCAATGGCACTTGGGCGCGCCGGGTCATCGCCGAGGCCCTCCTCGGGGGTCTTCCGCCGCACCGGCCCGGTTGCTCGGGCCGATCACGGGCAGGGATCAGGTCAGGCTTTCGCACAGCGCTTTGATGCGCCGGCAGGCGTTTTCCAGGTTCTCGTTGGAGGTCGCATACGAGATGCGGAAGAACGGCGACAGACCGAACGCCTCGCCCTGCACGGCGGCGACGTTCTGGAGTTCCAGCATGGCGGTGACGAAATCACCGTCGCTGTCGATCCTGCGGCCGTCCGGCGCCGACTTGCCGATCACTCCGGCGCACGACGGATAGACGTAGAAGGCGCCCTCCGGCGTGCGGCAGGACAGGCCCGGGCAGGCGTTCAGCAGATCCACCACCATGTCCCGGCGCTGCTTGAAGACTGCGTTGCGTTCGGCGATGAAGTCCTGTGGCCCGGTCAGCGCGGCCAGGGCGGCGGCCTGGCTGATGGAACTGGTGTGGGTGCTGCTCTGCGACTGGATCTTGTTGATGGCCTTGATCAACTCGGTCGGGCCGCCGGCATAACCGACGCGCCAGCCGGTCATGGCATAGGCCTTGGAGACACCGTTGCAGGTCAAGGTCCGGTCCATCAGGCCGGGTTCGACCTGGGCCGGGGTGGCGAACACGAAGCCGTCATAGACAAGGTGCTCGTACATGTCGTCGCTCATCACCCAGACATGGGGATGACGCATCAGAACGTCTGTCAGGGCCTTGATCTCGTTTGCGGAATAGGCCGCCCCGGTGGGGTTGTTGGGCGAATTCAGGATGACCCACTTGGTTTTCGGCGTGATGGCCGCTTCCAGGTCCTCGGGCTTGAGCTTGAAGCCGGTTTCCTCCGGACACGGCACGATCACCGGCGCGCCGCCGGCCAGCAGCACGATGTCCGGATAGCTGACCCAGTAGGGCGCGGGAATGACGACCTCGTCGCCGGCCTCCACAGTCGCCATGATGGCGTTGTACAGCACCTGCTTGCCGCCGCAGCCGACCGTGATCTGGTCGGGGGTATAGGTCAGGCCGTTGTCCTTGCGGAACTTCTCGGCTATGGCCTTGCGCAGGGCCACCGTGCCGGCGACCGGAGTGTATTTCGTGTCGCCCCGGGCCATGGCCTCGCCTGCCGCGGCCTTGATCGACTCGGGCGTATCGAAGTCGGGTTCACCGGCGCCCAGGCCGATGACATCCTTGCCGGCTGCGCGCAGCTCGTTGGCCTTGGTGGTCACCGCGATGGTCGGCGACGGCTTGATGGCGGACAGGCGCGAGGCGATGATCGACATGGAGCGGGCCTTCCGAATGGCGGGGCGGGAAGAGTGGCGCGGACCGGGCAGGGTCCGCCGCCAGTATTAGCGGGCACGGGTTCGGCCCGCAAGGTGGCGCGGCCACGGAGTCAGGTCCGGTCGCGGCCGCTCGTCAATTGCAGGAAGATGTCCTCCAGGTCGGTTTCCTCCGTCACCAGATCCTGGATGGACAACCCGGTCTGGCGCACCGCGTCCAGGATGCGCCCGATGGGTGTCTCGCTGGGCTTGTAGCGGATGCAAAGCTGGTCGGGCGCGCGCCGGTGCGGCTCCAGCGCCGCCAGCGCCGGCGGCAGGGGCTCTGGTACGGGGCCGTCCAGGGTCATGCTCACGGTCTTGGAATCCAGCCGGCGCAGCAGGTTGCGGGTGGTGTCACAGGCCGCGACCCGGCCATGATTGATGATCGCCGTGCGGTCGCACAGCGTCTCCGCCTCTTCCAGATAGTGCGTGGTCAGAAGGATCGTGGTGCCGCGCGCATTCAGCTCCCGGACATAGCTCCAAAGCTGCTGGCGCAGTTCAATGTCCACGCCGGCGGTGGGCTCGTCCAGCACCAGGACCGGGGGCTGATGCACCATAGCCTTGGCCACCAGAAGGCGCCGGCGCATGCCGCCGGACAGGGTGCGGGCATAGGCATCGGCCTTGTCGGCCAATCCGACGGCATCCAGGATTTCCAGGGTGCGGCGCTCGCGCGCCGGCACGCCGTAAAGGCCGGCCTGGACCTCCAGCAGTTCGCGCGGCGTGAAGAACGGGTCCAGGTTCAGTTCCTGTGGCACGATGCCGATGGCCGCGCGCGTCTGGCGGGGGTGGCGGTCGATGTCGCGGTCCCAGATCCGCACCCGGCCGGAGGTTTTCATGACCAGGCCGGCCATGATGTTGATCAGGGTGGACTTGCCGGCCCCGTTCGGCCCCAGCAGGGCGAAGACGCTGCCGCGCGGGATGGTCAGCGAGACGCCCTCCAGGGCTGTCTTGGCGCCTTGTCCGGCGCGCGCCTTGTAGGTCTTGGTCAGGTCCTGGATGGCGATGGCGTTATCCGGCCAGGGGGCGACATCGGCACGGGCGGGCGAGGGGTCGGCGGCTACGGCGGCAGGGGGTGGCATGGCGGACGGGGCCTCGCGGAGTTGGGTGGGTCCTGGAACGGTGGCGGACGGGGCCGGGCATGGGGCGCGGCGCGCAATCATTCGCGCGGTTGCGTGGCGCGGTGCGGCGGGTATGATCCGCGTCACCCCCTGTGGTGTGCCCGGGTCTCTCCCTACATAGGGCACACAGGCCCGAAGTCGAGGACGTGCCGTCATGGAACATGAGCCGACCTTTCCGGTCAGCGAGACCGTGGAAACCTCCAGCCGCGAGGTCCATTGCGACGGCATTGGCGTTGTGCTGGGCCACCCGCGCGTTTTCCTGAGCATCAAGCCGGGCGAGCGCGATGTCGTCTGCCCGTACTGCTCGCGCCGCTTCGTGCTGCGCGCGGACGCCAAGGCCGGGACCGCCCCGGCGGATCGGCGAGGGGTCGCGGCAGCTTAGCGACCGTGCGTGAGTGCAGAGGGGCCGAAAAGCCCGCCGACACAGCCCAGCCCGATCCGGTCTGCACCCCTAAAAAATGAGCGATCCAGATCGCTGATGCGTGTTGCCGTCGGCGTCGGCTCTCTCACCCCAGCTCGCGCGCATCCGCCAGCCGGCCCGTGATGGCGGCGGCGACGGCCATTTCCGGACTCATCAGGTGGGTGCGCCCGCCGCGTCCCTGGCGCCCCTCGAAGTTGCGGTTGGAGGTCGAGGCGCAACGCTCCCCCGGCTCCAGCCGATCGGCGTTCATGGCCAGGCACATGGAACAGCCGGGCTCGCGCCATTCAAAGCCGGCTTCCAGGAAAACGCGGTCCAGGCCCTCTGCCTCGGCCTGCTCCTTGACCAGTCCGGACCCCGGCACGACCATCGCGCCGACGCCCTCGGCGACGAAGCGGCCCCTGGTAAGGGCGGCGGCGGCGCGCAGGTCCTCGATGCGAGCGTTGGTGCAACTGCCGATGAACACGCGGTCCACCGGCACATCGGTCAGTTTCGTGCCGGGTGCAAGGCCCATGTAGGCCAGGGCGCGTTCGATCGCAACGCGGCGATCCGGGTTTTCCTCGGCCGCCGGGTCGGGCACCGAGGCGGTGATGGGCAGCACGTTTTCCGGGCTGGTGCCCCAGGTAACCTGCGGCGCAATGGCGCCGGCATCGATCTCGATCTCGCGGTCGAAAACGGCCTCCGGATCGCTGCCGAGGGTGCGCCAGTACGCGACGGCGGCTTCCCAGGCGGCGCCCTTGGGGGCCAACGGGCGACCCCGGAGATAGGCGAAGGTGGTTTCGTCGGGTGCGATCAGGCCGGCTCGGGCGCCGGCTTCGATGGTCATGTTGCAGACCGTCATGCGACCTTCCATCGACAGCGCGGTTATGGCCTCGCCGGCGTACTCGATGACATGGCCGGTGCCGCCGGCGGTGCCGATGCGCCCGATGATGGCCAGCACGATGTCCTTGGCGGTCACGCCCGGGCCGACCCGGCCCCCGACCGTGACGCGCATGTTCCTGGCCGGGCTCTGGCGCAGGGTCTGGGTGGCCAGCACATGCTCCACCTC
>CAYFTQ010000289.1:0-4133 GCA_964346035.1 uncultured Roseospira sp.
TCGGCGACGAAGGCGGCGTCGCCGATGACGTAGGAGACCGAGGCCAGGGTGTGGGGGTCTATGGGCTAGGCGGGCAGGGGGGTTTCGATCTCGGTCGCGCACAGGGTATCGGCGACGGTGGCCTCGGTCAGGCCGGCCAGGGCGATGATGTCGCCGGCCTCGGCCTCTTCCACTGCCACCCGCTCCAGGCCCCGAAAGCTGAGCAGCTTGGAGGCGCGGCCCTGTTCCAGCAGTTTGCCGTCGCGACTGAGTGCCTTGATGGGCTGGTTCAGGCGGATGCGGCCCGTCTCCACGCGGCCGGTCAGGATGCGGCCCAGGTAGGGGTCTGCCTCCAGGGTGGTGGCCAGCATGGAAAACGGCGCGTCCAGCAGCCGCCGGGGGGCGGGGACGTGGCCCAGGATCAGGTTGAACAGCGGCTCCAGTGTCAGGCCCTCGGTGCCGGTCTCGATCACCTCGGGGTCTGTCGCCGCCCAGCCATCGCGGCCGGAGGCATACAGCGTGGGGAAGTCGAGCTGGTCGTCGTCGGCGTCCAGGGCCGCGAACAGGTCAAAGACTTCGTCATGGACGGCATGCGGACGGGCGTCGGTCCGGTCCACCTTGTTGATGATGCAGATCGGGCGCAGGCCCTTTTTCAGCGCCTTGGACAGCACGAACTTGGTCTGCGGCAACGGCCCCTCGGCGGCGTCCACCAGCAGCACGACGCCGTCCACCATGGACAGGATGCGTTCGACCTCGCCGCCGAAGTCGGCGTGTCCGGGCGTGTCCACGATGTTGATGCGCACCCCTTGCCAGGCGACAGAGGTACACTTGGCCAGGATGGTGATGCCGCGTTCGCGTTCCAGGTCGCTGGAATCGAGCGCCCGTTCCGCCACCGATTGGTTGTCGCGGAAGGTACCGGATTGTTGCAAAAGAGAATCGACCAGCGTGGTCTTGCCATGGTCGACGTGGGCGATGATCGCGATGTTGCGCAGATCCATAGGGATTCGGTGTCCTGTCGGAAAGCGGGGGAGACGTGAAGGGTCCCTTACACCAGAAAGCGTCGGGCGTCACCCGGGGTGTTGTCCGTGGTGCGCCTGCTGCGTGCGGGCGGAGCCCCCGGCCGGGGGTCGCCAGGGGCCTTTCGGCGCGTCGGCCTCGCCCCCATGTGAGCCAGCCTGACAGGAACAGGAGCCATCGCGCATGATCGAGGACGCGCCCATCACCCTTGTCGTCTGCGTCAAGACGCGCCTGCCGGGGTCGCCGTCGTGCGGTGGGCGCGGCTCGCCGGCGCTGCTGGCGGCCTTGCGGGCGGACCTTTCGCGCCACGGGTTGGACGTGTCGATTCAGGAGGTCCAGTGCCTTGGCCGCTGCACCCTGGGTCCCAACCTCAGAATCAAGGGAGGAGCATTTTTCACCAGCGTGTCCAGCGGGGGCTTCGACGCGGTCCGCCGGGCCATCGAGGATCATCGCGCCGGTTGCCCGGCGCCGATCGACCCGAGTGGGATACCACCCTCGGCGCGGGGTTGATGCTGCGGCGCCGCCGTCGCGTCTCGCGGGAACCGATCCGGGGCGGCAACGGACTTGCGAGGGGACCCGCGCCGCGCTATCTTAACAAAAGGTGAATCGAGGCGATCGGGGCTCGTTTGCGGAGTTATCCGTCATGATGATGCCGGGCTTCTATGCATCCGCGATGCTGCCGTCCACGCAGGCGGGCGGCCCGGCGGCGGTGGAGGGAGCCTCCGCCCGCATGACGCGCGATGGCGGGCAGGGCGGCTCCGCGCCTGGTCCGAGGGCGGTCGCCCCGCACGGCGCCGCTCAGCGCGGCGGTGTCAGCATCCTGGGTCAGGCACCGTCGCTGTCTGCGGACATGATTGGCGTGCTCGGCAGTCTGGACCTGGACGATGTGCCGCGATTCCGGCTCGACCCGCTGACCGGGGAACCGGTCGAGATCGACCCCCTGACCGGGCAACCGATGTCGGCGCGGTTTACCCTGACCCCCGAGTCGGGCCTGATCGACCAGGACGGCGCGGCCGCAACGGCTGCACAGGAAGCCGGAACCGGGCCGAACGCGACCGCCGATGGCGGCGGCAACGACGGCAACGCCGGCAACGACGAGCGTGGCCCCGACGGTCTGACCGACGCTGAACGCGCGGAGGTGCGCCGTCTTGAAGCCATCGACCAGCAGGTTCGTCAGCACGAGGCCGCGCACAAGGCCGCCGGGCTGGGCGTGACCGGACCGGCCTCGTTCACCTACGTCACCGGCCCCGATGGGCGCCAGTACGCGGTCGCCGGCGAGGTCTCCATCAACGCCAACGTGGGCTCCGGCAGCCCGGAGCAGGCCGTCCGCGATCTCGAACGGGTCAAGGCCGCCGCCCTGGCGCCGGCCGACCCGTCGCCACAGGACCGCGCCGTGGCCGCCGCCGCCGAGGCCGCTCTGGCCCGCGCCGAGGCGGCCGCCCGCGACGAGGAAGAGCAGGAGCAGGCCGAACAGCGTGGCCGCAATGACGCATCCGGCGGCGCCGGCGGCGGCAACCCGTTCGCTCAGGCCGCCGCCGCTTATGGCGCTGTCGGTGCCCTGGCGCCGGGCGGTGGCGGGGACGGCGGAGCCGCGCCCGCCAACGATGCGGGCGCGCTGTTCTCGCTGGTGGCGTAAGGGCCGCTCGACGACTGCTTATCGCCGGGGCGCGCGCAGCATGATCGGCGCGTCCGCCGGATCGGCCTCACCCAGGCGCATGCCCAGTACGTCGGAATCGCGGTTCCAGTCCTCCGGGGTCAGGCGCGGACGGCCCCGGCTGTCGAGCCAGGTGACGTCCCGGCGTCCGGTCGCGGGGTCCTCCGCGCCGCTGTGGAACGCTTCGCGGCGCATGCCCGGCGTGGCCTTGCGTTTGGCGATCAGGTCGCGCGCCACGGCAAAGAACGCCCAGTCGGCGCGCTCCCAGTCGATCCAGGACAGATCGGTGTCCTGGCTATAGGCGTTATTGTTGCCCTGCTGGGTTTGCCCGATCTCGTCGCCGGCCAGGATCATCGGCACCCCCAGGGCCGAAAGCAGGGCGGTCATCAGGCCGACGCGGCGCTCCCACCGGTTGGCGAGCACGGCCGGGTTCTCGGTCTCGCCCTCGACACCGCCGTTCCAGGACAGGTTTTCCGTGGTGCCGTCGCGGTTGTCCTCGCCGTTGGCCTCGTTGTGCTTGCGGTCGTGGCTGACCAGATCGCGCAGGGTAAAGCCGTCGTGGGCGGTGACGAAGTTGACCGAGGCCTGCGGCGGGCGGCGCTTGGGCTGAAAGGTGGCGCTGGAGCCGGCCAGCGCGCCGGCCAGATCCCCGGCGGTTCCCAGGCCGGCGAAAAAGGCCCGTGTGGCGTCGCGGAAATGGTCGTTCCACTCCACCCAGGGGGCGGGAAAACCGCCGGTGTGGTGGCCACCGGGGCCGATGTCCCAGGGCTCGGCGATCAGCTTGACGTCGGCCAGGGCGGGCTCCTGCGCGATGGCGGCCAGGAAGGGGCCGGTCGGGTCGAACGGGCCATGATGGCGCGCCGGTGTCACGGCGAGGTCGAAGCGGAAGCCGTCCACGCCCATCTCGGTGACCCAATGGCGCAGGCTGTCCATGACCAGCCGCAGGCACAAGGGGTCCTCCAGGCGCAGGGTGTTGCCGCAACCGCTGTCGTTGACGTAGCGCCGGCCGCCGTCCCGCGTGCGATAGAAGGTGCGGTTGCCAAGCCCGCGCAGGGACAGGGTCTGGCCGTATTCGTCGCTCTCGGCGCTGTGGTTGTAGACGACGTCGACAATCACCTCCAGCCCGGCCGCGTGCAGGGCGGCGACCATGGCGCGAAAGTCCTCTGGCGTGCCGTAGCGCGGGTCCGGCGCCAGGAAGGCATAGGGGTTGTAGCCCCAGTAGTTCCCCAGCCCCAGCGGCGGCAGGTGGCGTTCATCGGAAAAGGCGAAAACGGGCAGCAGTTCGACAGCCGTCACGCCCAGGTTGGTCAGATGCTTGATCACGGCCGGGTGGGCGAGCCCCCGAAACGTGCCCCGGTCGGCCGCTGGCACCGCCGGATGGCGCATGGTCAGGCCCTTGACGTGGGCCTCATAGATAATGGTGTCGGCCCGTCGTCGTTGAGGCTCATGACCGCTCTCCTACGCCTCACGCGCCGGCGGCGAC
>CAYFTQ010000290.1:0-4112 GCA_964346035.1 uncultured Roseospira sp.
GTGTAGAGGATGTCATAGGCCCCGCTCAGCCGCGCCGCGATGTAGTTGGCGTTGAGGATCGCCACCTTGGTCGCCTGCGTCAGCCCCTCGCCGCTTCCTGCCTGGCGATCACAGAGCGGGCGCCGTCGGCGCCGATGACGGCGCGGGTCCGCTGCCGCAGGGGGGCGGCGTCGCGGCCGCTGCCCTGGGCGTGATAGACGACGACGGCGGTGCCGTCCGGGTCGCGCTCGATCCGCTGGACGTGCCCGATACGCACGCTCGCCCCGGCTTCGCCCGCGCGTTCCCTCAGCCACGGGTCAAAGAGCTTGCGGTCCACCATGCCGACATAGCCGCTGAGAATCGGCATGTCGATCATGCGCGCCGTCGGCGAGACGATGCGCGCCCCCTTGACCGTGCAGACCAGGCGCGATTCGGGGATGTCGAAATCCTTCATGGCGCGCGGGGGGATGGCGCCGCCACACGGCTTGATGCGGTTGTCGCGGTCCAGCAGCACGACCGAGCGGCCCTTGCGGGCCAGATCGGTGGCGGCGATGGCGCCGGCCGGGCCGCCGCCGACCACCACGACATCCACGGTTTCGGTAGCATCGACCACGGCGCGGGTTCCTCGTTGCAAGGGTGGAAAAGCGAAGCGGCGGCGTCAGCCCGCCGGCATGTCCTGTTCGGCGGCGGCGGCCAGCGGGCCGCCACGCGGGCTGACCGGGGCCGCCTCCTCGGGCGCGCCGACGCGTGCGGCCAGCACGGCTGCCAGCAGGAACAGCGCGGCTTCCAGGCTGAACACAACACCATAGGCGCTGATCGGATCGCCCAGCACAAGGCGCGAGGTGTCCACCGCCAGCGTGCCCACGAAGCTGCCGCTGGCGAAGGCGATGGCCTGCGCGGCCCCCCAGACGCCCATGCGGATGCCCTCGCGATTTTGGGTGCCGCTGCCGGCCAGCCCCATCATGGAACTGACGGCGGCGACGGTGAAGGCGCCGGTGGCCACGCCCATCAGGATGACGTTCAGGCGCAGCGGCCAGACATCTGGCATCTGGCTGCCCATCGCCAGGCCGGCAAGGGCCAGAGCCGATGCGAAGCAGCCGAGGATGGTCCAGCGCTTGAGCGCGGACGGGGTGCCGCCGCCCAGACGGCGCCGGCTTGCCAGAAAGCCCACCAGCAGCATGCCGACCAGGGCGCCCGAATGCTGCTGCCCGGTCAGCGCGGTGGACTGCCCGACCGTGAAGTCGAAGGCCGCGCCGGCGAACGGCTCCAGAATCAGATCCTGCATGTTATAGGCGAACATGGACAGGAATACGAACATCGCGAAGCGGCGCGCGTTGTCCTCCTGCCAGACCTCGCGCAGGGTGTCCAGGAAGGCCGGCTTGCTGCCCGGGGCCTGTTCGGATGCGCCGGCGCTGCCGGTTTGCGCGCCGGCACCAGTCCGGGCGGGGCCGGCTGGCGGGCGCTCGATGCCCCAGATGGCCAGCACGGAGACCACAAAGGCCGCCGCGCAAACGACGCCGGAGACCACCACAAGCCGCACGGGGTCATAGGCATCGGTGGCCGTTCCGGCGCCGCCGGCCGCCGCCGCCGCGTTCTCCGGCAGGTCCAGAAAGGCGCCGGCGGTGATCGAGGCGATGACGAAGCCGACGAACATCATCAGCCAGACGATGGTCACCGCCGGGGCGCGGCGGGCGGGCGCGACCTGCTTGGCCAAGAGCGCCAGCAGGTTGGTGCCGCCGGCACCGACGCCGATGCCGATGACCACATAGGCCACGACGGCGGCGATCAGGCCGGCGGTGCGGTCGAAACTCATCCAGGCGGTGGCCACGGTGGCGCCGAACACGCCCAGCGCCAGCAGGCCCTGGCCGCCGATGATCCAGGGCGCGCGCCGCCCGCCCACGTCGGAGCCATGGCCCCAGCGCGGGCGCAGGAACTGGAGTGCCTCGCGCAGTGCGACCAGCGCCCCCGGCACCATGGCCGCCATCGCCAGTTCCACCACCATGACCCGGTTCAGGGTCGAGGTGGTCAGCACCACCATGGCGCCCAACGAGGCGTTGATCAGCCCAAGGCGAACGATCGACAGCCAGCTCAGGCCGCGTGCGTCGGGCGCGGAGTCGGGAAGGGGCGCGGTCGGGTGGGTCATCCCGTCGCCCCCCCGGCCAGGGAGTCGGCATAACGCAGCGCAACGGCGCAGACCATCATGCCGGCGACGAAGAACGGCACGCCGAAGCCGCTGTACCAGCGGGCATGCTTCACCGGGTCTTTCAGGAAGCGGACCATCAGGCCGGCCTGGACCACCAGCAGCCCGGCCACCGCCAGCCCGTGCCAGGGGTGGCCCAGCGCGACCATGATGGCGATGACGACGAGTTGGGGCACGGCCATCACCCAGCAGGCCACGCGCGCGGCGCCGTCGGCGCCCAACTGGACGGGCAGGGTGCGCACGCCCAGTTCGGTGTCGCCCTGGATGGCCTTGAAGTCGTTCAGCGTCATGATGCCGTGGGCGCCGATGCCGTACAGCAGCGCCAGCGCGATAATCGGCCAGTCGGGCAGGGCGCCCAGCATCAGGGCGGCGCCGGTGAACCAGGGCAGGCTTTCATAACTCAGCCCGACGGCGGCGTTGCCCCACCAACCGTTCAGTTTGAGCCGGAACGGCGGCATGGAATAGGCCCAGGCCAGCGCCAGGCCGACCACGGCGGCCCAGAACACCCAGATGCCCAGCGCCCAGGCCAGCCCCAGCGAGACCAGCGTAAAGGCCACGGCCAGCGCCAGTGCCCAGGGTTCCGGCAGGCGGCCCGAGGGGATGGGGCGATCCGGCTCGTTGATGGCATCGACGTGGCGGTCGAAATAGTCGTTGACGATCTGGCTGGTGCCGCACACCAGCGGACCGGCCAGCACGACGCCGCCGATCAGCAACAGCCAGTTCGACAGGATTGCCTCGCCCGACGACACAAGGCCGCAGGCGAAGGCCCACATGGGGGCGAACCAGGTGACGGGGTGCATGGCCTCCAGGACCGAGGCCGGATGGACGCGTTGCATGGGCGCACAGTATTTGGGGGGAGGGGGGCCGTCAATCGGGATGGCAGGGCAATCGGGTGAACTCTCGAACCGGGCTGACTGTTGCGGGCGCGATGAAAAGAACAGTCCTTGCGATCGTGACGCCACACCGACGGCACGGCCTTAAAGTGTGGTTTATCACTCTCTTCGCGTTTCAGGCATCGCCTCGCACGGCACCAGGCCCGTGTCTTTCCGTCTACCGGATTGCCCTGATCGGGATGGTCGTTCGCGACGGGGACTCGGGCGCCGAGGGTGCGGGACCTCAGTTGGCACCGGCTGACGAAAGGTCTCCCAGATTGTAGCGCCGCAACTTGACATACAGGCTTTGGCGGGACAGGCCCAGCATCTCGGCGGCAGAGGCGCGGTTGTCGTTGGTCAATTCCAGTGCCGCCTGGATGCACAATCTTTCGATCATGTCGTTGGTTTCGCGGATGATGTCCTTGAGCGAGACCCGTCCGACCAGTTCCGTGAGCTGTTCCACCGAGCGCGGCGCCGTGGCCGCCGTGATGCCCGCCAGATCACCGCCCTCGCGTTCGCCGACCGAGCGCACGATGAAGCCAAGGCAGGGCTGATCCGCGTGCGGGACGGCGACCGCAGAGATCTCCACCGTACTGGCGCCGCCGACCTCGCCGTGAACCGACGTGGTGAACTGGCGCACCACCTCCAGGTCGCGAAGATTACCGATCAGGGGGGTCATATCCATGCCCGGTCGGCCGATGAAGCGGCCCAGCGGGCGGCCCCGGACCTGCGCCTCGGTGGCCACCTGCGCCAAGTCCAGGAAGGCGGTGTTGGCGGAGAGGATGATGCCGTCCATGTCGGAGACGACGATGCCGTCGGGCGCGCTGTCGATGATGTCCAGCACGCGGGCGCGCGCGCGCGTGACCATGGTGCCGTCGGCCTCGCTCAGTTGCGGCGACAGGCGGACCAGGAACTGGATCGCGCGCTCGAAGCGGAACAGCGCGGCAGAAACCAGCACCTCGCGCCGGGCCGGCCCCAGGCGTGCCGTGATCGGCTCAGCCCGGCCCGATGATGTTGATCGCGCCGCCGAATGCGTTGCGCCCCCACAATGTACCCTGCGG
>CAYFTQ010000291.1:0-4095 GCA_964346035.1 uncultured Roseospira sp.
TTGGCAGGCGCGTTCCAGTTCGTCGAACGGGGCCAGCCGCACCCCCGCCCTGAGCACCGGATCGCCTTCCAGCTCGGGCGTCGATTCGGCCAGCACGGCCTTGCGGTTGGCCAGCATGTACAACAGCCGGGTGGGCTCGGGCGCCTGGTCCTCCAGCGGCGCCAGTTCCAGGATCAGGCGGGCGCGCGACACCAGCGCGTCACGTTTCTGGCCGGTCACGTCGGCGACGTGGCGCACCTCCTGGCCCTGCGCTTCCAGTGCCGACAGCAGCCGCCAGCGCTCGCGCGTCATGGGGCCGATGAACAGAACGCCGATGTCCTGCGCCCGCGCCACCGGCACCCGGCTGAGCGCCGGCACCCAGCCCGGCGGAACGTGCTGGAGCCCCTCGCGCGGGCGCGCGCTTGCCTCCACCAGAGCGTCCAGCGAGCCCTGGCTGACGTCCCAGACCGGATTGCGGGCCAGCAGGCGGGCATAACCGGGGAAAGTGCGCCCGATCCCGCCCGGCGGCACCGCAAGGGCATTGTAGAGCACCACGTCCGCCGGCACGTCGTCCAGCCCCGCGCCCTCAAGCAGGTGAGCACCAATCAGGATGTTCAGGGCGCGGGGGTCAAAGCCCTCACGCGCGCGCTCGACCGAGTGGCCCAGTTCGCGCGCCGCCTCCACCGTGACCAGGGCGAGGTCGTCCAATTGCGCTGCGCCGGGCATACCGGGCGGTCGGGGCTGGATGACGCGAAGGGAACGCGGCTGGCTCATGCGGGGCGGTCTCGGCAAAGGGACGCGGCACCGCGACGGTAGCGAAGCCCGGCCGGCCCGACAAGCGCGGCCCCGCGCGCTGCTGGACACACCCGTGGGCCGCGATATGCTGACGGCCGGCGCAGCCCGCCAGCATGGACTCGGCCGGCATGGACTCGGCAGGCGGACTCCCCATGTGATACCGGCGGCGAGAGAGTGTGACTCTCCCGCCGAACGGCACCGGCTCCGCCCGGCCCGAGCGGCGGCGAACGCAACAACGGAGGCTCACCGACATGGCGATGGATCCCGGGGTCCTGGAAAGCATGATCAAGGAGGCGTTCCCGGACGCCCAGGTCATGATCGACGACATGATGGGCGACGGCGACCACTACGCCGCGCAGATCGTCTCGGAACAGTTCCGGGGCAAGACCCGCGTGCAGCAGCATCAGTTGGTCTACGCCGCGCTGAAGGGCACGATGGGCGGCGACCTGCACGCCCTGGCACTTCAGACCCGCGCGCCGGATTGACCCCGCGCCCGGCACGGCGCGTCAGGCCCTTCTTTCGCACGGTATAAAACCCGGTCGTTGCGTGCGATATTAACGCCCGCGCGCCCTGTCGAGGGCCGGTGCCGGGCGATCCCGGCAACGCGCCCGGCCCCTGGCCGTTAAGGGGGAGGGGTCCGTCTCAAGAGGACCGTCAATGGTCCCGCACCGTGCATGGGAAGGCAGCGTCATGTCCAAGAAGAACGTCGTCCGCAAGGCCGAGCACCTGGAACGCGTGCGCGCCCTGGTCGCCGACCGCCTGGACCCGTCGGAAACCGAGGGCGCCTTGCGCTTCGTCGAGGCCTACCACGCCCACGTTCCGCCCGGTGACATGGCGGCCAGGGACCCGGAAGCCCTTTACGGCGCCGTGCTGTCAGTGTGGTCCTTCCTGCGCCACCGCCGGTTCGGCGAGGCCAGGGTGCGGGTCTTCAACCCGAACTATGACGAGCATGGCTACGCCAGCGAACAGACCGTGTTGGAGGTCGTGACCGACGACATGCCGTTCCTGGTGGATTCCGTCACGGCCGCGCTCAATGCCCTGGACATTCCCATTCACCTGGTCATTCACCCCGTCGTGCGAGTGCGCCGCGACGCCGCCGGTGCCCTGGTCGCCCTGTGCCATCCGGACGATGCGCCGCCGGCGCCCGGCGCGGTCGGGGACACGACGGTGGTGCGGGAATCGGTGATGCATGTGGAGATCGCCGCGCGAACCGACGCCGAGGGCCTGGCCGCCATCGAGCACACGATCGCCGAGGTCCTGGCCGAGACCCGCGCCGCCGTGGACGACTGGCCATCCATGACCGAACTGGCGCGCGCCGCCGCCGAAGGCCTGCGCGAGGAACCGGCCACCGTGGATGCCGAGACTCACGAGGAAATGGCGCTTTTCCTTGAATGGATGTGTGACAACCATTTCACGTTCCTGGGCAGCCGCGACTACGCCCTGACGGAGACCGATCGCGGCCTGAGCGCGGAGCCCGAACCCGGCCTGGGCATCCTGCGCGATCCCGACCGGCGAGTGTTCGGCCAGTTGCGTGACCTGGAAACCCTGCCCGAGAACGTGCAGGCCTATGTCCGCGATCCGTCCCCGCTGGTGCTGACCAAGACCACCGCGCGCGCGCGGGTGCATCGCTCCGTGCCCATGGACGCCGTGGCCGTCAAGCGCTTCGACGCCAACGGCACGCTGGCCGGCCTGACGCTGCTGGCGGGCCTTTTTACCGCCGACGTCTACACCAACAGCGCGTTTACCATCCCGGTCGTCCGGCGCAAGCTGCATGACGTGATCAAGCGTAGCGGCATCGAGCCGCGCACGCACGACGGCAAGCGCCTTCAGCACATCATGGAGACGCTGCCGCGCGACGAACTCATCCAGGCCGGCCCGGCGCGCCTGCTGGAAACCGCGCTGGGCATCCTGGACCTTCAGGAACGCCAGCGCACGGCGCTGTTCCTGCGCCAGGACGACTTTCGGCGTTTCGTCTCCTGCCTTGTCTTCATTCCACGCGACCGCTTCGACACCCAGTTGCGGCTGGCCATCCAGGATATCCTGGAGACCGGGGTCGACGGGCGCATGGAGACCTATTCCACCCAGGTGGACGATTCCCGGCTGGCACGCCTGCATTTCATCATCCGCACCTCGCCCGACGCCGCGCCCCTTGACGATAGCGATGACATCGAGGCCCGCATCGGCGCCGCAACCCGGTCCTGGACCGACCACCTGGCCGATGCCCTGATCACGGCCAAGGGCGAGGAGCAGGGCCTGGCCCTGCTGCGCCGCTATGGCGATGCCTTTCCCGCCAGCTACCGCGAACGGCACACCGCGCAGGCGGCGGTTGGCGACATCGCCCGGCTGGAGGACGCGCTGGCGGCGGGACGCTCCGCGCTGAACCTGTATCGGCCGCTGGAGGCGCCCGAAAGCGAGATCCGCTTCAAGGTGTTCCAGCCGCGCGCTTCCGTTCCGCTCTCGGACATGCTGCCGGTGCTGGAGAACATGGGCTTCCGCGTCATCGGCGAGGTCCCGTTCGAGCTTCACCCGCGTCTTGATGCGGGCGTTGGCGAAGCCCAGGCCGCCCGCCGCGACCGGGTGTGGATTCATGACTTCGCCATGACCGCCGCCTCCGGCGACGTTGTTGATATTCCGCGCGTGCGCGCGCCCTTCCAGGACGCGTTCGCGCGCGTCTGGACCGGTGAGCTTGAGAACGACGGCTTCAACCGTCTGGTCATAGACGCCGGCCTGACCTGGCGCCAGGTGGTGATCGCGCGGGCCTATGCCTGCTATCTGCGCCAGGCCCGGTTCACCTTCAGCCAAAGCTCGATCGAGCGCGCCCTGGCCGCCCACCCCGCCATCACGCGTGGACTGGTGGCGCTGTTCGAGGCCCGCTTCGACCCGCGCGTCGACGGCCCGGAAGCCGAGGCGCGCGAAAGGACCCTGATCGAGGAAGTCGAAAGGGCGCTGGACGCCCTCACCAACCCGGACGAGGACAGCATCCTGCGGCGTTACCTGAACCTGGTGCTGGCGACCCTGCGCACCAACTACTTCCAGGCCGACGGCAATGGCCGGCCTCGCCCCTCGCTGTCGGTCAAGATCGACAGCCGAGCCGTCGATGACCTGCCGCTGCCGCGCCCCTGGGTCGAGGTGTTCGTCTATTCACCCCGGGTGGAGGCGGTCCACCTGCGCGGCGGCCGTGTCGCCAGAGGCGGCATTCGCTGGTCCGACCGGCGCGAGGACTTCCGCACCGAGGTGCTGGGCCTGATGAAGGCGCAGATGGTCAAGAACGGTGTGATCGTACCGGTCGGTGCCAAGGGCGGCTTCTTCGTCAAGCGGCCG
>CAYFTQ010000292.1:0-4094 GCA_964346035.1 uncultured Roseospira sp.
ACGTCATCCCGCAGGTGGTCGCCGTGGTGGACGAGCACAGGCCGGCCGACAGCGCGCCCTTCGTCTTCCCCGACCACTGCCCGGCCTGCGGGTCAGAGGCGCCCCGCCCCGAGGGCGAGGCCATCCGCCGCTGCACCGGCGGGCTGATCTGCCCGGCCCAGGCGGTGGAACGCCTGAAGCATTTCGTCTCGCGCGAGGCCTTCGATATCGAGGGCCTGGGCGCCAAAGCCGTGGAAGCGTTCCACGCCGATGGCCTGATCGCCGGGCCGGCGGACATCTTCCGCCTTGAAGAAAAAGATCGCGACAGCCTGACACCGTTGCGAAACCGCGAGGGGTGGGGGCCGACGTCGGCCGAGAACCTGTTCGCCGCCATCCGGGGGCGGCGGACCATCGGGCTCGACCGGTTCATTTATGCGCTCGGCATCCGTCAGGTCGGCCAGGCCACGGCGCGCCTGCTGGCGGAGCATTACGGCTCGCTTGAAGCGTTGCGGTCGGCCATGGCGGCGGCCCAGGACCCGGACTCCAACGCCTATCGCGATCTGGTCAACATCAACGACGTGGGCGCGTCGGTCGCGCGCGACATCCTGGCCTTTTTCCACGAAGACCATAACCGGCAGGTGCTGGACGATCTGGCCGGACTGCTGGACATCCAGCCGTTCCAGGGCGCCCGGGCCGGCGTCGACACGCCGTTTGCGGGCAGGACGGTGGTGTTCACGGGCACGCTGGCGACGCTCTCGCGCGCCGAGGCCAAGGCCCGCGCCCAGGCGCTGGGGGCCAAGGTGACGGGCAGCGTGTCGGCCAGGACGGATTATGTCGTCGTCGGCGCCGATGCCGGGTCCAAGGCCGCCAAGGCCCGCGCCCTTGGGGTCGAGACCCTGGACGAGGACGCCTTCCTGGCCCTGACCGGCGGCGCCGGGGGCTGACGCCGGCCCGCTCAGGGCGTCAGCAGGGCGCGCGCGCGGTCCAGGTCGGCCGGCGTGTCAACGCCCAGGGGCACGGTCTCGACCAGCACGGCCTCGATCCGAAGACCGTTTTCCAGCGCACGAAGCTGTTCCAGCCGCTCGCGCCGCTCCAGGACCGAGGGCGGCAGCGCAACAAAGCGCGCCAGCGCCGCGCGGCGGAAGGCATAAACCCCTATGTGGTGATACAGGGGGCCGTCGCCGCCCGGTACCGGCCGGCGGCTGAAGTACAGCGCGCGCGCCTGTCGCGTCCCGGGGGCCAGACCGGCCACGGCCTTGACCACGCCCTCGTCCGTGATCTCGTCCGGATCGATGATGCCGGCCACGGGGGTGGCGATGTCCACCGCAGGGTCCGCCAGCGGCGCCAGCACGTCGCGTATCAGCACCGGGTCCAGCGTCGGCAAGTCGGCCTGCACGTTCACGATCATGTCGTGGCGGCCGTCCGGGTCATAGGCCTGCACGGCCGCCCACACCCGGTCGGAGCCGGACGGCAGGGCGGGGTCCGTCATGATCGAGTGCGCGCCGGCCCGGAAGGCGGCGCGCGCCACCTCCTGCTCGCAGCAGGCCACCAGCACCGGCCCCAGTTGGGCCGCCAGGGCGCGGCTCACGACATGGTCGATCATGGGGCGGCCGTGGATGTCGGCCAACGGCTTGCCGGGCAGGCGGGTCGAGGCCATGCGTGCCGGCAGCACGATCAGGGGCGGAGCGGAGCGGGATAGCGGAGCCATCAGGCGCCTTTCATGGCAAGCCGTCGCGATGCCGGAGCCACCGGACAGGGACCGCCGGACTGATCGGTTTCTTCTTGCATACAAACCGACGGGTTGGAAAGCCATCCGCGCGCGTCCGCCGCTGCGGGCGCCGCCGACGGTCCGCCGGGATCGCCGCCGGCCGCGCTTCATGCTTGCCCGGGCGCGATCTGGCGGCCATATGGGGCGCATGAGCGATGTCCCGTCCGAAACCAGGTCCCAAGGCGGCCCGAGCGTCAACGGCTGCTTTCTCGACCGTCTGCTGCTGATCGCCGGCGCGCGCGCCGATGCGCCGGCCCGGCGGCGTGATGCCATCGCCCGACGCCACGGCGTGACCGGCGACCACAACCCCTTGGCCACCGTTCTTGCGGTCGCCGAGGCGCTGGGGCTGGCGCCGGAACACCGGCGTCTGGCGTGGGCCGAGTTGGCGGATGCGCGCCACCGTTTGCCGGCCCTGCTGATCTTCCGGGATGGCGCCACGGCGATTCTGGACCGCCTGGACCCGGGCGACGCCGCTGGCCCGCTGGCCCTGCATCTGCGCAACGAGGGCGAGTCGCCCGATCCGCCCACCCTGGCGCTGAATCGCCGCGACATGGCCCTGTTCTGGGACGGCGACATCATCCTTCCGGCACCCCGGACAGTCGAACGCGGGCGTGCTATGACGGCGTGACCATTGGGCCGGGACGGGCCGGCCCGCCGAGCCTGTTTGGGAGTATCGCGACGCCATGAAGATTGTCCACCTGACCGACCCCCATATCGTCGCCGCGCCCGGCCTGCTGTATGGCACCAACCCGCGCGAGCGGCTGGCGCGCGCCATCGCCCACATCAATCGCCACCATGGCGACGCCGCCTTCATCTGGCTGACGGGCGATCTGACTCACGACGGCACCGAGGCGGCCTATCAGGCCCTGCGCGTCGTGCTGGCCGAGTGCCGGGTGCCGGTGCATCCCGGGCTTGGCAACCACGACGCCCGTGCCGTCTTCAAGCGGGTTTTCCCCGAGGCCCCGATGGGCGATCCGGACTATCTCCAGTATGTGGTGGAGACCCCTCGGGGCGCCTTCATCATGCTGGATACCGTGGAGCCCGGCCTGGAAAGCGGGCGACTCGACGCCACCCGGCTGACCTGGCTGGAGGCGCGCCTGGCCGAGCAGGCCGGCCGCCCGGTCCATATCGGCCTGCATCACCCGCCGCAGGAGACCGGTATCGGCGCCATGGACCAGATTCGCCTGACTCAGGGTGCGGCCGCGTTGGGCGATCTGCTGACGGCGCACGGGCAGGTTCGCCATATCTTCCACGGGCATGTGCATCGTCCGCTCTCTGGGACCTGGCGGGGCATTCCGGTCTCCAGCGTGCCCTCGACCAACCATCAGGTCGCCCTTCGTCTGAGCAGCGCGCCCACCGTCATCGGCTGTTTCGATCCGCCCGGCTATGGTGTTGTGCTGATCGACGACGTGACCCTGACCCACCATCTGGAGCTGTTCCCGTTGGGCGAGGACTGTGTTTACGAGATGGCGGATCGGGCTGCGGCGGGGGCGCCCTCGCCCGACGAGGTGCCGACCGTCATGCGCGCCCTTGCCGACGGATAGGGTCCGGCGGGTCGGCCGGGTCCTCGGGCGCGCTTGGGGCTGGACAGGACCACCGCAAATGTCCCACGCTTTGCTTGGCATGAAGGCACAGGCGGCTCAAGACGCGAGGAACAGCACGGTGGCGCCGGATGGGCACGCGCGACCGGTGTCGGCGTGTGCGTGGGTCTGTACGGCCATGCTGCTGGCCGGCGTGGCGCTGGGCGGGGTCGGGTCGCCGCATGGTGGGGCGGCGGCGCTGGCCGCGACCGGACACACCGGCGGCAGTGTCCCGGCCACGGCCGGCGCAACGCCCATGCCCGCCGGTGCGGTCGTTCTGCGTCGGGCTCAGGCAGAGATTCTGCGCCTTACCGGCCTGCTGAGCCAGGCCCGGCGGCGCGCCGACGCCCCGTCCGCGCGGGCCGCTGCGGCGGCCCTGACCGAAGCCCGCACCGCTTACGCCCTGGTGGTTCGTGACCTGTCCCGGTCGGGCGAGGGCGCCAGTGGCGCCGTCCTGGATCGGGCGCGCGAGTCGATGGCGGCGGCGGACAGGCTGGCGGCGCGTGGCGAATCGCTTCTCGCCGAGGCGCCCGCGACGATGCCTCCGCCCGCGTCCGACGCCGCCGATGCCGGGCGCGCCGCGATCCAGGCGCCGTCCATTCCGTCCGTTCCGGCGCCACCGCCCGGACACCTGCCCCCGCCCGACGTGCCCGCAGTGGCGGACTTGCGGACCGGTGCGGCGCCCGCGCCCGCGCCCGCGCCTGCCTCGCCGGCCGGCTCCGCGCCGCCGTTCCAAACGCCCGCGCCGGTCGCCACCCCGGACCCCG
>CAYFTQ010000293.1:0-2585 GCA_964346035.1 uncultured Roseospira sp.
GGCCGACCTGCGCGCCTGGATCGAGTCTGCGCCCGGCCGCTTCACCTACCCGGCCCCGCCGGATTTCCTGGGCACCACCTTCCTCAAGCAGGCCCTGCACGATCTGCTTCCCGACGCTGGCGTTCTGGCCCGCCCGGCTGGCGAGTCGGATGCCGCTGCGGTCACGGCGCCGCTGTGGGACTGGCTGGACGCGGTGCGTCCCAACCTGTGGCGTCAGGGTCGTGCCTGGCCGCGCAGCGGACCGGAGCAACGCCGCCTGCTGGCCGACGGCGAGGTGGACATGTACCTCAGCTTCCATCCCGGCGATGCCTCCTCGGCCATCGCGCAGGGGCTGGTCCCGCCCAGTGTGCGCACCGCGATGTTCCAGGGCGGCATGATCGGCAACACCCATTTCGTCGCCATTCCGGCCACCGCCAGCGCCAAGGCCGGCGCGCTGGCAGTGGCGAACTTTCTGATTTCTCCGGGCGCGCAGGCAAAGAAGCAGCATCCCGAGGTCTGGGGCGACGACACTGTTCTGGGCATGGAACGCCTGTCCAGCGCCGACCGGGCGCGCTTTGCCCGACTGCCGTTGGGGCCGGCGACCCTGCCGCTGGCCGCGCGTCCGCCGGTTCTGCCCGAACCCCACCCATCCTGGACCGGGGTTCTGGAGACCGCGTGGCGTGCACGCTATGGGGGCGGATGACCGCGCCCGGCAATACCGCCGGGGAGACACTGCCCGAGGCCGTCGCGGCCGCGCGCGCCTGCCGGCTGTGTGCCGACGCGCTGCCCTTGGGGCCGCGCCCGGTCCTGCGCGCCGAGCCGGGCGCGCGTCTGCTGATTATCGGACAGGCGCCGGGAACGAAGGTCCACGAGACCGGTATTCCGTGGAACGATGCCTCGGGCGCGCGCCTGCGCGCATGGATGGCAGTGGACCGCGAGACCTTCTACCATGCTGCCCGGGTGGCCATCGTGCCCATGGGGCTGTGCTATCCCGGCCGCCTGCCCCGGGGGGGGGATGCGCCGCCCCGGCCCGAATGCGCGCCACTGTGGCAAACGCGCCTCAGGGTCGCTCTGCCCGACGTGGCCCTGACCCTGCTGGTCGGCGCCCACGCGCAGGCATGGCACCTTGGGCGGCGCCGCTCTGTGACCGAAACGGTCAGGGATTTCGCCGCACCCGTGGTCGCCGCCGGGTTGTTCCCGCTGCCCCATCCAAGCTGGCGAACGACCGCCTGGCAGCGTCGCCACCCGTGGTTCGAGGCCGAGGTTCTGCCGGCCCTGCGAACCCGAGTCGCTTCGGTACTGGATGCCCGGCCTTGACGGCGGCGGCCAGAATCGGGACAACCGAAATCGGTTCCCCCTCTACGCCTTTGGACGGAGACCTCATGCCGATGGACGCTGTTGCTGCTCGCCCCCACCCGGATTTCGCTCGCGTCGTCTCGCGCCGGCTGGCGTGCGGGACCCTGGTCGTCGCCAGCCACAACCCCGGCAAGGTGCGCGAGATCGCCGATCTGCTGGCACCCTTCGACGCGATCCACGTGGTTTCGGCGGCGGGTCTTTCTCTGCCAGAGCCGGAGGAAACCGGCACCACCTTCGCCGCCAACGCCGAGCTGAAGGCCCTGGCCGCCGCGCAGGCCAGCGGCCATGCCGCGCTGGCCGATGATTCGGGTCTGGAGGTGGCCGCGCTGGAAGGCGCTCCCGGCATCCTGTCGGCGCGCTGGGCCGGGCCGGACAAGGACTTTGCGCGTGCCATGCGGCGCATCAAGGCCGAGCTGGGCGACGGCCGCGATCGGCGCGCGAACTTCACCTGCGCGCTGTCGCTGGCCTGGCCGGACGGCCATCTGGAAACGGTCGAGGGGCGCGTGTTCGGCGACATCGCGTGGCCGCCGCGCGGGGACAATGGTTTCGGCTATGACCCCATCTTTCAGCCCGACGGTCACGATCTGACCTTCGGCGAGATGGCGCCCGAGGCCAAGCATGCCATGAGTCATCGCGCCGAGGCGTTCCGGAGGCTGGTGTCGGCATGTTTCGCGGTGCCGGACGACGGCCTGCCGATCGGGCCCCGACCTGAGCGGTCCTGATGCAGATGGCGAGCGGGCTTGCGCGCGCCCGGCCGTGCCGGCTGTCCGTGCCGGCGCGGATCGTGACTCCCCAGGGTGGCCTCCGGCTGCTATAAGCTCATGGCGTGCGTGACACATGACAACAACGGGGAGGACCACTGACATGGCTGGATTCGATTTCGCCGTCCTTGTTGCCGTGTTCCTGGAGATGATGGGCAATATCCTGTGGCTGCTGTTGGGCCTGGGGGTCTTCGGACTGGCCGGATTCGGGCTCGTGCTGTGGCGCGAGAGAACGGTCCTCAGCCGGCGTCTGTTGCGCGCCGAATTGCTGGGCGTGCTGGGCGGATTCGGGGCGCTGGCGCTGATGGCTTATGTGACCGTATCGGGCTTCACCGATGCCGGCGGCCCGGTGGACTGGCTGTTGATCGGCATCATCTGGGGCATGGGGCTTGTGGGCACCACCATTCTGGCGTATGCCGCCATGGGTCTGTTCGATCTGGTGACCGGTCGCGGTCCGCAGGCGCAACCGCCGGCGTCCTAGCGCACTGA
>CAYFTQ010000293.1:2685-4079 GCA_964346035.1 uncultured Roseospira sp.
GTCCTAGCGCACTGACAAAGACAAGAGAGCCATCTGTCAGCGCACGAGACCATTTTTTGGGCCTCAACGGTCCAAACTCGGGCGGACGCCTTTGTTTGGGTCGATGCACGAGTGCCCGTGCGCCGGGGCCTTCGGACGGGCGCCCGCGCCTGTTCAGCCGTTCCGTCCGGAAGCCCCGCGCCGTGTCCATCCACCGCCCCGATAGTCCATTGGACGCCGACCCCGCCACCCGCTGGGGGGTTGTGCTGCTCGTTCTGCTGGGCGGCATCGTGGCCGCCCTGCACGTCGGCAAGGTGCCGCCGGCGCTGCCCGCGCTGCGGGTCGATTTCGGCCTCGGGATGGTCCCGGCGGGCTTCATTGTCTCCACCTTCAACGTCCTGGGCATGACCCTGGGCCTGCTGACCGGCGTGCTGGCCGACCGGCTGGGGCGGCGCCGGCTTGTGCTGTCCGGGCTGGCCTGCCTGGCCGCCGGGGGTGCGCTGGGGGCCAGCGCCACCGGCTTCGCCCCGCTGCTGGCGAGCCGGGTTCTGGAGGGGCTGGGCTTCATGGCGGTCTCGGTCGCCAGCCCGGCCCTGATGTTGGCCGGCACGGCGGCGCGTGATCGCGCCCTGGTGCTCAGCCTGTGGAGCATGTTCATGCCCGCCGGCATGGCGGCCGCCCTGGTGGCCTCGCCGCTGCTGCTGGAGGGGACCGGCTGGCGCGGCCTGTGGTGGATCATCGTCGTGCTGGCGCTGGCCATGATGCCGCTGGCGGCGCGGGCCACTCGCGGGCTGGGGCCGCACGCGCCACCCAAGGGGCCGCCCTGGCGGGTGATCGGCCAAAGCCTGCGCCGGCCGGCGCTGCTGATGCTGGCATTGACCTTTGGCGCCTATGCCTTTCAGTGGATCGCGGTCATGGTCTGGCTGCCCACCTTCCTGCCCGGCGCGCTGGGGGTGGAGGCCCGCGCGGCCGCGCTGCTGACGGGCCTGGTGGTGCTGATGAACGCGCCCGGCAACCTGACCGGCGGCTGGCTGCTGCGCAGGGGGGTGCGCGCCTCGCGCGTCATCGTCGGTGCCAGCGTGGCCATGGCGCTGTGCGCGGCCGGGTTGTTCTCGGACGTGGTGCCGGTGCCGGACCTGGCGCGCTTCGCGCTGGTGCTGTGCTTTTCGTTCGCGGGTGGCCTGATCCCTGCGGCCCTGTTCGCGACCGTGCCGGCGGAGGCGCACTCGCCCCGCCACATGGCGGCGGCAAACGGGCTGCTCATGCAGGGCTCGAACATCGGCCAGTTCATGGGGCCGCCGCTGGTGGCCGCCGCCGTCACCGCCGCCGGCGGCGCCTGGAGCGGCGCGCTCGGCCCGGTCCAGGTCGCCGCCTTTTCGGTGTAGGCTGCCCCCGGCAGGATCACGTCGGCCACC
>CAYFTQ010000294.1:0-4067 GCA_964346035.1 uncultured Roseospira sp.
GACTTCGACGGTGACCAGATGGCCGTTCACGTGCCGTTGTCGCTGGAGGCGCAGCTTGAAGCGCGCGTCCTGATGATGTCCACGAACAACATCCTGTCGCCCGCCAACGGCAAGCCGATCATCGTGCCGACGCAGGACATCGTTCTGGGCCTGTATTACCTGTCGATGGATCGCGAGGGCGAGCCCGGTGAGGGCATGGTCTTCGGAGGCGTGGAAGAGGTCGAGCACGCCCTCTACCACGGTCGCGTCAGCCTGCATGCGCGCGTCAAGTGCCGTATCGAGACCCTGAGCGCAGACGGCCAGCCCGAGACCCGCGTCGTGGAGACGACCCCCGGGCGCATCCGCATCTATGAACTGCTGCCGCAGAACCAGAACGTGCCGTTCTCGACCATCAACCGGCTGCTGCGCAAGAAGGACCTGACCGACGTTATCGACGTGGTCTACCGTCATTGCGGCCAGAAGGAGACGGTCATCTTCTGCGACCGCATGATGTCGCTGGGCTATGGCCAGGCGGCGCGCGCCGGCATTTCGTTCGGCAAGGACGATCTGGTCATCCCCGCCAGCAAGGAAACGCTGGTGGCCGAGACGGAGAACGAGGTCAAGGATTTCGAACACCAGTACCACGACGGCCTGATTACCCAGGGCGAAAAGTACAACAAGGTGATCGACGCCTGGGCGCACTGTTCCGACCGCGTGGCCGACGAGATGATGAAGGAGATCGCCAAGATCGAGCCGGGCAAGCAGATCAACAGCGTCTACATGATGGCCCATTCCGGGGCCCGCGGCTCGCCCGCCCAGATGAAGCAGCTTGCCGGCATGCGCGGCCTGATGGCCAAGCCGGATGGCTCCATCATCGAGACGCCCATCGTCTCGAACTTCAAGGAAGGCCTGACCGTGCTGGAGTACTTCAACTCCACCCACGGCGCCCGCAAGGGGCTGGCCGACACGGCCTTGAAGACGGCGAACTCGGGCTACCTGACCCGTCGTCTGGTCGATGTGGCCCAGGATGCCATCATCACCATGCCCGACTGTGGGACCGAACAGGGCATCACCGTGAACCCGGTGGTCGATGGCGGCGAGATCATCGTCTCTCTGGGCGAGCGCGTGCTGGGCCGCACCACGGCCGAGGACGTGCTGGACAACAACGGCTCTTTGCTGCTGGAACGCAACCGGCTGATCGAGGAGGCCGACGTCGAAAAGCTTGAGCTGGCCGGCGTGGAACAGGTGCGCATCCGCTCGGTGCTGACCTGCCAGGCCGATCGCGGCATCTGTGCCCACTGCTACGGCCGCGACCTGGCCCGCGGCACGCCGGTGAACAACGGCGAATCGGTTGGCGTCATCGCCGCGCAGTCCATTGGCGAGCCGGGTACCCAGTTGACCATGCGGACCTTCCACATCGGCGGTGCCGCCCAGCGTGGGGCCGAACAGTCCAGCGTCGAGGCGGCCTTCGACGCCATCGTCCGGATCGAGAACCGGCAGGTGGTCAAAACCGAGACCGGTGTCCTGGTGGTCATGGCCCGCAACCTGGAAGTGGTGCTGGCCGACGAGTTGGGGCGCGAAAAGGCGCGGCACCGCATCCCCTATGGCGCCCGCCTGCTGGTGGACGACGGCCAGGGCATCACCAAGGGAACCCGCCTGGCGGATTGGGACCCCTATACCCTGCCGATCATCACCGAGCGCGAGGGCATCGCGCACTATGTCGATCTGATCGACAACGTCTCCATGCGCGAGGTCACCGACGAGGCCACCGGCCTGACCTCGCGCGTGGTGGTGGACTGGCGCTCGCAGCCGCGTTCGGGCGACCTGAAACCGCGCATCACCCTGCGCGACGAGGCCGGCGAAGTGCTGATGCTGGAGAACGGGCTGGAGGCGCGCTACTTCATGAGCGTGGACGCCATCCTGTCGGTGGAGCCCGGCACGCGGGTGAAGGCCGGCGACGTGCTGGCCCGCATCCCGCGCGAGGGCTCCAAGACGCGCGACATCACCGGCGGTCTGCCGCGCGTGGCGGAACTGTTCGAGGCCCGCAAGCCCAAGGACCACGCCGTCATCGCCGAAATCGACGGGCGGGTTGAATTCGGCAAGGACTACAAGTCCAAGCGCCGCATTCTTGTGGTGGCCGAAGACGGCACCGAGATGGAATACCTGCTGCCCAAGGGCAAGCACGTCACCGTTCAGGAAGGCGACCTCGTCCGCAAGGGCGACCCGCTGATGGACGGCAACCCGGTGCCGCACGACATCCTCCGGGTAATGGGTGTGGAGGCGCTGGCGGACTACCTGATCAAGGAAATCCAGGACGTCTACCGGCTCCAGGGCGTGAAGATCAACGACAAGCATATCGAGGTGATCATCCGCCAGATGCTCCAGAAGGTGGAGGTGCGCGACCCCGGCGATACCACCTTGCTGGTCGGCGAACTGGTGGACCGCATGGAATTCGCCAACGAGAACGACAAGACCATCAAGGACGGCGGCCGGCCGGCCATGGGCGACCCGGTCTTGCAGGGCATCACGAAGGCGTCGTTGCAGACCCATTCGTTCATCTCGGCGGCGTCGTTCCAGGAAACCACGCGGGTGCTGACCGAGGCCGCCACGGCCGGCAAGAGCGATACCCTCGTCGGCCTGAAGGAAAACGTCATCGTTGGTCGCCTGATCCCGGCCGGTACCGGGGCGACCATGAACCTGTATCGCCAGATCGCGGCCGATCGTGACCGCGAACTGGCCCCCGCCCTGGACGGTGGCGGCGAGGGCGACGGCGGTGATGGAGTCGTCATCCCGCTGCCTTCGGATCCCCCGGACGGCGGCGTGCCGGCCGGGCCCGGCGGAGAGGACTGAGACCGGCCGGGCGGCCGGCCTCGAGTCGGGAGCCGGCCGCGGCCCGCTTGGCGGGAAGCGCCCCCGTCGGGCACCCACTGGCGGTGGCTTTGACCGCGTTTGCGGGCAGCCACCGGCCGCGCCAGACCCGGCACGGGAAGTTTTCTCGCGTCGGGCTTGACTGGGCCAGGGGGGCTGCATAGTATGCGCGCTCCCGAGGCGGTGGTGTTCGGCGCAACGGCCTGACGCCACACGGTTTCGACCCAGTCTCACGACCCGCCCTGGCGGCTTCCCCCTGCGACTCGGGGCTCTGCGGACAGAGACCCGGAGGCGCACTTTTGTTCCGGCGCGTCCGCTTCGGGCGCGTCGTGCTTGGTTTGGGGGTGGCCATCGGGCTTCGCTCCGGCCCCGCGACATCAGGGGCGGGCGGTGGCGGTGTTCCGTGTCGCAAGTGTTCGTGCCGCGCGATTATGATGTCGCGCGGTCTCGTGTCGCAAGAGCAGGTTAAGGACGGTTGTTGGATGCCGACGATCAACCAGTTGATCCGCAAGCCGCGGACACCGCAGGTGAAGCGAAACAAGGTGCCGGCCATGCAGGCCTGCCCGCAAAAGCGCGGCGTGTGCACGCGCGTCTACACGACCACGCCGAAGAAGCCGAACTCGGCCCTGCGCAAGGTGGCGCGTGTGCGCCTGACGAACGGCTTCGAGGTGACGTCCTACATCCCGGGTGAGGGGCACAACCTGCAGGAACACTCGGTGGTCATGCTGCGTGGCGGTCGCGTCAAGGACCTGCCCGGCGTGCGCTACCACATCATCCGCGGCACCCTGGACACCCAGGGCGTGAAGGATCGCAAACAGCGTCGTTCCAAGTACGGCGCCAAGCGGCCCAAGTAAGGAGAAGCCCGCATGTCCCGTCGTCGTGCCGCGATCAAACGCGAGATTCTGCCGGACGCCAAGTATGGCGACAAGGTTGTCGCCAAGTTCATTAACGCCGTCATGTTCGAAGGCAAGAAGGCCGTGGCCGAGCGCATCGTCTACGGCGCCTTCGACAAGGTGGCGGCCCGCACCAGCCAGGACCCCGTCAAGACGTTCCACGAGGCGCTCGACAACGTGAAGCCCGCTCTTGAGGTTCGCTCCCGTCGCGTCGGCGGTGCCACCTACCAGGTTCCGGTCGAGGTCCGGCCGGAACGGCGCCAGGCGCTGGCACTGCGCTGGATCATCGATTTCGCGCGCAAGCGCTCCGAGACCCCCATGGTCGAC
>CAYFTQ010000295.1:0-4043 GCA_964346035.1 uncultured Roseospira sp.
TTCGCTGGAGTTCAACACAAAAACGAGCGCCGGCGGCATTCTCCCCCTTCCGCCTGAAAATCGTTATCGCGGCCGGCTTTCGACCGCCATGCCGACGGGCGTGTCCGATGTGCTGGACGAAGTCCAAAAACGGCCCGCCAGCCTGCCCACGCCATCGTTCAAGTCGCTGGACGATCCGGCACGCACCGAGGCGGCCATCGTCGTGCCGCTGGCCTCCAGCGGCGACGGGGTGCGGGAGGCGGCGGCCGTCATCACCCTGGCCGAATCGATCCCCCATACCGAGGACAACGAGAACATCATCGCCCAGATGATAACACCACTTCAGGTTGCCCTGGAACGCGAGGCCATCTATCGGACCCTCGACATGGAACGGCAGCGGTTCTACGAGACCTCGATCCGCGACCCGCTGACAGGACTGTTCACCCGCTTCCACATGAACGAGAACATGGTCCGGCTGATGGGCATTCACGATCGCGACCCCAATGCCGCCATCGGCCTGATCATGGTGGACATCGACCATTTCAAGTCCATCAACGACACCTTCGGCCACGGCGAGGGTGACCGCGTCCTGAAGACCGTGGCGGCCTGTCTGATGTCCGACGTGCGCCCCAGTGACATGGCGGTCCGCCTGGGCGGCGAGGAGTTCGCGGTGTTCCTGGTTGGCACCTCGCTGGAACGCGCCCGCGATGCGGCCGAACGCCTGTGCGGCGGCGTGGCCGGACTGACGTTCGACGGCGTGCTGTCGAGGCGACGGGTCACCGCCAGCTTCGGCGTCGCGCTGCGGCGCCAGGGCGAGCCGCTGGAAACCCTGATCGAACGCGCCGACAAGGCCCTTTACGCAGCCAAGAAAGGCGGTCGCGATCAGGTGTGCCTGGAATCCGAGGGCACGGCAGCGCCCTGACCCCGCGCGCTCATGGCGCGCCGAGTCTCACCACGCGGCCTCGGGCGTCCGCCGGGTCGTGGGTAACCAGCAGCGCCGGCAGACCGCACCGCGCGATATGCTCGAAGACGAAGGTGCGAACCCGCGCCCTCAACGCGGCGTCCAGGCGCGAGAAGGGCTCGTCCAGCAGCAGGGCGCGCGGCTCCGCGAGCAGCACCCGCATGAGGGCCACCCGGGCGGCCTGGCCCCCAGACAGCGTGGCCGGATCCCGCCCACCCATGCCGGCCAGACCGGCCTCGGCCAGGGCGGCCTCCATGCGTGTCCGCCGCGCTGCACGGTTGCTGTCCCGGGGCATGCCGAAAGCGAGGTTGCCGGCAACCGACAAGTGCGGGAACAGCATGGGGTCCTGGAAAAGCCGGCCAACGGCGCGCCGTTCCGGCGGCAGCCCGGCAAGGTCCTGGCCGTCCAGCGTCACCCGCCCCTTGACCCGGAAGGCCGGGGCCACGGTGCCCGAGACGGCATCCAGCAGGGTGGACTTGCCGACCCCACTGGGCCCCATCACGGTGACGGTCTCGCCGGCAGCGACGCGCAAGGACACCGGCCCGACCAGCAGGCGCTCGCCCAGGTGGATTTCGACCGCCTCCAGAGCAAGGCTCATGCCGGCCCCTCCCCGGTTGCCTCTCGCAGCGCACGCCGGTCACGGTACAGCCAGCGAGGCAGCCCCAACGCCAGAGCGAACACCAGCAACGGCAACGCCCCCTGCAGAAAGACATGCACTCCGATCAGGCGGCGGTCGCCGCCCGCCGCCAGGGCCACGGCCTCTGTGGTCAGGGTGGGGTGACGGCCCGCGCCCAGGAACAGGGTCGGCAGATACTGCGCCACACTGACCGCGAATCCGATGGCACCGGCGAACAGGATCGGGCGCAGCAGCAAC
The DNA here is from genome assembly GCA_964346035.1 of uncultured Roseospira sp. Lineage (GTDB taxonomy): Bacteria > Pseudomonadota > Alphaproteobacteria > Rhodospirillales > Rhodospirillaceae > Rhodospira. The sequence continues at coordinate 1,815 of CAYFTQ010000295.1, forward strand.
GGCACCACGACGTGCAACAGGGTCCGGACCGGACCGGCGCCAAGCGCCCGCGCCGAGCGCCTCCAGCGCGGATCAAGGCGCCGATGCGGCACCGCCAGGGCCAGAAAGACATACGGCAGCACGAACAACAGGTGGCTCCAGACAACCGCGATCCAGGCGCCCTCGATCCGGGCGGCGTTGGCCAGCACCTGAACCCCGAACAGGAACCCGACCTGTGGCACCAGCAGCGGAAGATACAGCAGCATTTCGGTTCCGCGGCCAGGGACCCGGGCGCGAGCGCGGGCCTGCTCGTGCTCCAGCGAGCCCAGAACCAGCGCCAGCGCCAGCGCGGTGACGGCGACCCCAACGCTGATGGTGGTCCACAGCGGCCACGGCGTGGCGGCCAGATGGCCGGTCCAGGTCTCCAGGGTCAGCGCGGATGGCCAGGGCGCCGGCCAGAACCAGGCCGACGCCAGCGACCACAGTGCCATGCCGGCCATCGCCAGCGCCGCAACCACCCCGATCGGCAGCGCCGCCGCCAACGCGACCGCCCGCGTGGCGCCGGGCATCAGCCGCAAGACGACCCCGCGCTGCGGTCGGAGTCGGGATCGGGGCGGCCCTGCCGTCAGCCACGGCCGCGCCAGCCGCGCCAAAGCGATCTCGCCCGCGCGCCACAGGGCGATGACCAGCGCCACAAGACCGGTTTGCAGGACCGCGCCGGCGGCGCCCTGAGCCCGCATCGCGGGGTCCGCATCCCCCAACCAGCGCACCACCTCCACCGCCAGCGGCCCCGGCGTTCCGGGCGCCAGGACAAGCGCCACGTCCACCACCGACAGCGCATAGGCCAGAACGGCATAGACCGGCAGGCGCAGCAGCGGATAGACCCGGGGCAGCACCACGCGCAGCCACGCCGGCACGGGACCGTGACCAAGCGTACGCGCGACACGGACGGCCTCGTCTGCCCTGACCTGCGCCAACGCCCCCAGCAGCATCAGCATCAGATAGGGCGTTTCCTTCAGAACCAGCGCGGCGACGGCGGCCAGACCCCAGGGATCGGGAGCCGTGGCGATGTCCGGCGGCAGCGTCCAGCCGGTCGCCCAGGGCGACAGCAGGCGGGCGATCCAGCCCGAGGGCGCGATCAGGAACGCCAGCCCCAGCGCCATGGCCACATGCGGAACCGCCAGCAACGGCGCCAGCGCGCGCCGGCTCCAGCGCGGCACGGCACCGCCATGGCCGAGCGCAGCGATCAGCAAGACCAGCGTCAGCGAAACCACCGCCGAACCAACCCCGATGACCAGCGACAGCGCGACGGCCCGGCCCAGGCCGGGCGCGGCAAGCAGATCACGCCAAGGCGTCAGACCGATGCCCCGCTCCAGACCGGGGCCAACCCCCAGCGACGGCAGCAGCGCCTCCATGTTGCCCCGGGCGCGGGTGGAGTCGCGGTCGATGCGGGCCACGCCGGTCTCCGGGAAGAGCCGCTCCAGGGCGCGCTCGATGCGCTCGGTGCCCAGGCCGATGGCGCGCACATCCAGGCTGCCGCAGGCCGGGCAGGTGGGGGGCACGGCCTGATCGGCGCCGCAGTGGTGGCAGCGCAGCCGCCCGCTCCCCTGGTGGAAGGTGAGGTGGGCGTCGCAGCGGTCGCAGTGGGCGACGAAGCCGCAGTCGTGGCAGAGCAGGGTGGGGGCGTAGCCGCGCCGGTTGAGGAAGAGCAGGACCTGCCCGCCGGTGGCCAGCTCCCGCTCGATGGCCTGGATCATGGGCTGGCCCAGCCCCTCGTCCAGGGTCCGGCCGCGCAGGTCGCGCAGCTCGATGGTCGGAGCCACGGCGCCGGCGGCGCGCTCGGGGAGCTCCAGCCGCCGGTAGCGCCCCTCGTTGGCCTGGTGGAGGCTCTCCAGCGACGGCGTGGCCGAGCCCAGTACCACCGGGACCCCGGCGAGCTGGCCGCGCAGCAGCGCCAGGTCGCGCCCCGAGTAGCGAAAGCCCTCCTGCTGCTTGTAGGAGGGGTCGTGCTCCTCGTCGACGATGACCAGCCCCGGCTCCGGCAGCGGCGTGAAGATCGCCGAGCGGGTGCCGATGACCACCCGCGCCTCGCCGTGGCGGGCGGCCAGCCAGGCGCAGGCGCGCTGGCCGTCGCTCATCCCGGAGTGGAGCACCGCCAGGGGGACGCCCAGGCGGCGGAAGCGGGCCAGGGCCTGGGGGGTCAGGCCGATCTCGGGGACCAGGACCAGCGCCTGGCGGCCGGCCGCCAGG
>CAYFTQ010000296.1:0-4042 GCA_964346035.1 uncultured Roseospira sp.
CGTCGTCACGGCGCTCACGCACATCTATCTCAACACCTTCGGCACCATGTCGGAGCTGCGCTTCGCCGCCATTCACTTCGGGCTGTTCGGGCTGTTGTGCGCGCTGCTCTATCCCCTGTATCCGGCCCGCACCCGGCGCGGCCAGAGCATCGTTCTGGGCGTGGACGTGGTGCTTGGCCTGCTCTGCCTGGCGACGGTGGCCTGGCTGTTCGCCGCCGAGGACGCCTTCTATGACCGGGGCATGTCCTTCAACACATGGGACTGGATCGCCTCGGGCGCCGCGCTGCTGCTGGCGATGGAGTTCGCGCGCCGCTCTTCCGGCCTGCTGATCCCCATCCTGATCATCATCGCCATGAGCTATGCCATCTGGTGGGGGCCGTTCGTGGACGGCGTGTTCCACTTCTCCGGTCTGTCCGGCGAGGTCATGATGATGCGCGCCTACTTCACCGGCGATGGGCTGTTCGGGCCGATTGCGCGCATCAGCTATTCCTATGTGACCATGTTCATCCTGTTCGGCGCCTTTCTGGTGCGCTCGGGTGCCGGCGATTTCATCATCGACCTGGCGCGCTGCGCCGCCGGGCGCTTCGTGGGCGGGCCGGGCCTGGTGGCGGTGTTCGGCTCCGGCCTGATGGGCTCCATTTCTGGCTCCGCCGTCGCCAACACCATGTCCACCGGGGTCATCACCATCCCCTTGATGAAGCGGGCCGGCTATCCGCCCCGCTTCGCCGCCGGGGTCGAGGCCGCCGCCTCCACCGGCGGCCAGATCATGCCGCCGATCATGGGCGCCGGCGCCTTCATCATGGCGAACTATACGCTGGTCCCCTACGTGGACATTGTCGCGCTGTCGGTGCTGCCGGCGCTAATCTATTTCCTGTCGGTCGGGGCCTTCGTGCGGGTGCAGGCCATCCGCCAGGGCCTGACCGCAGAGGCGCCCGAGGACGGCAAGAGCTTCCTGCAGGTCATGAAAGGCGGATGGCACTTTCTGTTACCGATCGGCGTGCTGGTGACGCTGCTGGTGCAGGGCTTCACACCGACCTATGCCGCCGGCATTTCCATGGGGGCGGTGGTGGTGGCCTCGTGGCTGTCGAACAACCGCATGGGGCCGCGCGCCATCCTGGAGGCGCTGGCCGAGGGGGCGCGCATCGCCGCCACCATGGCCATCCTGCTGGTCGCCGTCGGCGTCGTGGTGGCCGTCATCGCCACCACCGGAGTCGGCAATACCTTCAGCCTGATGATCACCGAATGGGCCGGCGGCCAACTCTGGGTGCTGCTGGTGCTGGTCGCCATTGCGTCGCTGGTGCTGGGGATGGGACTGCCGGTGACGGCAGCCTATGCCGTTCTGGCGCCACTGTCGGCGCCGGCGCTGAACGACCTGATGATGGCCGATCACATCGTGCAGGCCATCGCGGCGGGCGCGGTGCCGCAACAGATGGCCGCCACCGTTGGCGCCCTGCTGCCCGATCTGGCCGACGCGCTGGGCCAGCCCATGCCGCTGGCCGAGGCGGAGCGGATCTGGGCGCAGATCTCGGCCCTGCCGGGGGACTTCACCGCTGGCCTGTCGAGCCAGATCGTGGACCCCGCCACCGTCGCCATGACCCTGCTGGCGGCGCACCTGATCATTTTCTGGCTGTCGCAGGACTCCAACGTCACGCCGCCGGTCTGCCTGACCGCCTTTGCCGCCGGCGCCATTGCCGGAACCCGCCCCATGCCAACCGGCTTTACGGCCTGGAAGATCGCCAAGGGCCTGTATATCGTGCCGGTGCTCTTCGCCTATACGCCGCTGGTGACCGGGTCGTGGCCGGAACAGCTTGAGGTGTTCGCCTTCGCGGTGCTGGGTGTCTATGCTTTCGCCGGTGCCTTCCAGGGCTGCCTGGAAAGCCCGCTGACCCTGTGGGAGCGGCTGGCCGCCGCCGGCGCCGCCGCCTTGCTGCTGTGGCCCCATGGCACGCTGCCGATCCACCTGGCCGGCGCCGCCCTGCTGGTGCTGCTGATCTGGCTGTCGTGGCGCCGCAAGCCCGCCCCTGAAAGGCATGCCGGACCATGAGCGAATCCGCCTCCACGCCTGCAACCCCGACCGCCCCGACCGCCGCACCGTTGCCGTCGGAGACCGTTCAGGCGCTGTTCGCCCGTCTGGCCGCCGCCCTGCCGGAGCCCAAGGGGGAACTGTGCTACTCCAACCCCTATACCCTGTTGGTGGCCGTGGTTCTGTCGGCACAGGCCACGGACAAGGGCGTCAACAAGGCCACCGCCGACCTGTTCGCCAAGGCCGACTCGCCCGCCGCCATGCTGGCCCTGGGCGAAGACGGCCTGAAGCAACACATCCGCACCATCGGTCTGTTCAATTCAAAAGCAAGGAACGTCATCGCCCTTTCACAAGCCCTGCTGGACCGCCACGGTGGCCAGGTGCCGGCCGACCGCGACGCCCTTCAGGCCCTGCCCGGCGTCGGCCGCAAGACCGCCAACGTGGTCCTGAACATCGCCTTCGGGTTGCCCACCATTGCCGTTGACACGCACATCTTCCGCGTTTCCAACCGCACCGGGCTGGCGCCGGGCAAGACCGTGCGCGCGGTCGAAGACACGCTTGAGCGCGTCACGCCCGAGCCCTATCGCCGTCACGCCCATCACTGGCTGATCCTGCACGGCCGTTATGTCTGCAAGGCACGCCGGCCGGCCTGCGAGGCCTGCCCCATCGCCGATCTGTGCGGCTGGCCGGAAAAGGCGCAAGCCGCTAAACCGGCGGCATGAGGCGATACGCCTTCAACCGGGCCATGACCGGTGTGTCATGCACGGCCGGGACCGGCTGGCGGTCGAAAAGCCAGTCCATGAGATGGGCGTCCGGCTCCTCCAGCAGGGACTCGAACTGGTCCAGCTCGGTCGGGCTCATGGCCGCCAGATACTCCTCGGCGAAGCCGCCAAGGATGAGGTCCGTTTCCTTCATGCCGCGCAGCTTGGCGCGGTAGAGAATCCGCTTGCGTCGATCGTCCATCGCGCCCTCCCCTGGCCCGTTGACGGCGCCCTGACCGTCTCCGCCATGGTATACCCGTCCCGGGCGGTGCTGTCAGCCGCGCCGCGCCCGATCAACACCGACCCGCCGCAGCCGCCGCCATGCGCCCCGAACTGCTCTATCCCCTGTTCCAGCCGGTCGAGTCCCTGAAGGGGGTCGGCCCCCGCGTCGCGCCCCTGATCCAGAAGGTGGCCGGCCCCAAGGTCGTGGACCTGCTGTGGCACCTGCCCGGCGGCATCATCGACCGCCGCTATCGACCGCGCGTGGCCGAGGCAATACCCGGCCGCGTCGCCACCCTGGTGCTGACCATCGACGAGCACAGACCGCCGCCCCCGGCCAGCAGGGCGCCCTACCGGGTCGCCGCCTCGGACGAAACCGGCACGCTCACCCTGGTGTTCTTCCGCGCCCATCGGGACTGGATGATGCGCCATCTGCCGATCGGCGAGCGGCGCGCCGTCAGCGGGCGAATCGAGGTCTTCAACGACCTGCCCCAGATGGCGCATCCGGACCATATCGCCCCGGTGGAGGACCTGGCCTCTATCCAGACGGTCGAACCGGTCCTTCCCCTGACGCAGGGGCTGGCGCCGCGCACGCTGCGCAAGGCGGTGGACGAGGCCCTGGCCCGCGCCCGAAGCGTGGCGGAAAAGGCGCCGGAGTGGCTCGACCCCACCGTGATCCGGCGCGAGGGCTGGCCGGCCTGGGGCGAGGCCCTGGACGCCGCCCACCACCCGGCGGACGAGGACTCGGTCTCGCCGCTGTCCCCGGCCAGGCGCCGGCTGGCCTATGACGAGGTTCTGGCCACCCAGCTTGCCCTGTTGATCGTGCGCGCCCGGGGCCGTGCCGGGGCCGGCCGCGCCCGTGCCGGCGATGGCCGCCTGCGCCGCGCCGCGCTGGAGGCGCTGCCCTTCGATCTGACCGACGCTCAGGCGCGCGCGCTGGACGGAATCGCGGCCGACATGGCCAGGCCGGAGCGCATGCTGCGACTGCTGCACGTTCCAAAGTAGCTCGTCGGCCGCCGTGATACGCCCTGCCTCGGAC
>CAYFTQ010000297.1:0-4040 GCA_964346035.1 uncultured Roseospira sp.
GATGACGTCATCGACGCGGCCCGTGATCCAATAGTAGCCATCGGCGTCGCGACGGCAGCCATCGCCGCTGAAGTAGTAGCCCTTGTAGGTCGTGAAATAGGTCTGAACGAAGCGCTCGTGATCGCCATAGACGGTGCGCATCTGCCCGGGCCAGCTTTGCGAGATGCACAGGTTGCCCTGGGTTTCGCCCTCAAGCTCCTTGCCCTCGTTGTCCACCACCACCGGGCAAACGCCGAAGAACGGCAGCGTCGCCGAGCCGGGCTTGAGGTCGATAGCCCCGGCCAGCGGAGTGATGAGAATACCGCCGGTCTCGGTCTGCCACCAGGTATCGACGATGGGACAGCGACCGTCCCCGACCACGTTGTAGAACCACAGCCAGGCCTCGGGGTTGATGGGCTCGCCCACCGATCCCAGGATGCGCAGGGACTTGCGGCTGGTTTTCCTGACCGGGTCCTCGCCATCGCGCATCAGGGCGCGGATGGCCGTCGGCGCGGTATAGAAGATGTTGACCTTGTGCTTGTCCACGACCTCCCAGAAGCGGGACGTATTCGGATAGTTCGGAACACCCTCGAACATCAGGCTGGTGGCGCCATTGGCGAGCGGGCCATACACGATGTAGCTATGGCCGGTAACCCAGCCGACGTCGGCGGTGCACCAGTAGACCTCGCCGTCCTTGTAGTCGAAGACGTATTCATGCGTCATCGCAGTATAGACCAGATAGCCGCCCGAGGTGTGCAAAACGCCCTTCGGCTTGCCGGTCGAGCCCGAGGTGTACAGGATGAACAACGGGTCCTCGGCGCCCATTTCCTCGGCCGGGCAGTCCACCGACCGGCCATCGGTCACCGCGTGGTACCAGTGGTCGCGGCCCCGAACGACATTGACATCGCCGCCGGTGGCCTGAACCACGATGACGTGCTTGACCGAGGGGCAGGTGTCCAGCGCCTTGTCGGTGTTGGCCTTCAGCGGCACCGTGCGGCCGCCGCGCATGCCCTCGTCTGCGGTGATGACCATGACGCATTCCGAATCCTGAATGCGGTTGGCCAGGCTGTCGGGCGAGAAGCCGCCGAAGACCACCGAATGGATGGCGCCGATGCGCGCGCACGCCAGCATGGCGACAGCCGCCTCCGGGATCATCGGCATGTAGATGCACACCCGATCGCCCTTCCTGATGCCCATGTCGCGCATGGCATTGCCCAGGCGGCCGACGCGCTCGTAAAGGTCACGGTAGGTGATGTGCTCCGAGCGGCCCGGATCGTCGCCCTCCCAGATGATGGCGGTCTGATCGCCCCGGGTCTTCAGATGGCGGTCCAGGCAGTTGGCGGCGACGTTCAGCGTGCCGTCATGGTACCAGCGGATGTGGACATCGTGCGGGTCGAAGGAGACATCCTTGACCTTTGTATAGGGCTTGATCCAGTCGATGCGCTTGCCGTGCTCGGCCCAAAAACCTTCCGGGTCACGGATCGAGTGCTCGTACATCGCCTTGTATTTGGCGGCGTCGATGTGCGCGCCCCGGGCAATCGCGTCGTCAACCGGAAACACCTGCGCTTCGGACATGGATCTGTTCCTCCTCCTCGGTCCCTGGTGCGACCGGATCGGCGTCCAGCCGCGTGTTGGCCCCCCTGGCCCACCCCTGCGGGCCAGACACTTTAGTGCAGAACGCGCGGCGGGCCAACCGGTTCAAGGCCGATGGCGACAGATCCCGATGCCACCGCCGCGCGCCGGACCACGCCTGACCGCCGCGCCGCATGGGTCGTTCGATCGTTCGATGGCGCCCAATTGACGGCCCGGCATGTGGCATGATGCAATGCGAAGCGTTGCGCCGGCCTCCTGATAGCAGGCCTCCATGCGCTCGCCCAGCCGGGCGATGGAGAAGAAGCCGTCCTCGTCGGCGGCATGGATGGCGCCGGTGGCGCCGGTGGCGCTGACCACGCCGACCAGGTCCTCGCACTCGGCCGGGCTACACCCACCAGGGTTTCGGGATCAGCCGGGCGCGTTCGGGCGTTCGCCATAGGTCCACTGGCGAGCGCAGTGCTCCACCACGCGGGCGACGAACGACAACAGATCGCTGGCCTGATCCTCGTCAAAGGTCCCGGCGCGGCGAGACCCCAGCGCCAGTATCCCCGGCGGGTGACCGTTGCCGGGCTCCAGGCGGGCCAGGGCGTCGCTTGCCACCAGACCGGCGCCACCGCCGTACAGGCGCGCATCGCCGCGCGCGCGCGGGCGCAGCACGATGGGGCGCGATCGCGGCGCCAGCCGGTCCACATAGCCCTCGGCCAGGGTGGCCAGCGGGGCCGAGCGCGCCGGCAGCGTGGCCGCGTTTTCGAACGCCAATCCGGCCACGTCCACGTCCAGCAGCAACGGCAGGTCATCGGCCACGGTCTGGACCAGGGTGCCGGCCTCGTCGCCCTGAAGAACGGCCAGCACGGCCTGGTGGGTCCGCTTGAGCAGCGACAGGTTCAACCGCGCCGCCTGGATCAGTGAATCGGTGCCGGCGTGCATGTCGCGCAACTCTTCCTGCAACCGCCGGATGGCCATGTCGCGGATGTCCACCACGTCCTGGCCGTGCTCCGAGGCCGGCATGACCAGATGCAGGATGGCCTCCGGCCGGCGGTCCAGAAAGGCTGGGTTTTCCGCCAGCCAGGCCAGCACGATATCATCGGTGAGTGGAGCAGGGGGGTTGGTCAAGGCGGCATCCCATCCAAAATATTATTCGATTCCCGCTGATTTTAGCTGTTCACTTAAAAGCTCAGAAACTAATTCATGGAGCGGCGATAAATCCAGTTGAGATTTACTAACGGAACGGTCAACCAGCTTTATACGCTTGACATAATCATCGCGATTGCGCCGTAATAGTTCCGGAAGAATTACATCACCCGGCAGCCAGCTTCCAAATTTGACGCAAAGAACGAAGTAGCATGCTGCACGCGCCGTTCTGCCGTTTCCATTAATGAATGGATGAATGTAGTTTATTTTCCATAAAACATATGTAGCCAGAATGACAGGATCTGTAACTTCCCACTCTCTATTTACGCCATTTACAAAATCATCCATCAAGGCGTGTACCCGGTAGTGATCGGGCGGCCTGTAGCCGCCAACTTCAACAGCACATGGACGATATTCTCCCGAGTGCGTATGAAGGCAGGTTATGGCATGATAATTCAGCGCTTTAATGATCGTTTGCGACAAAAATGGCCGCTTCATGCTGATCGAAGCGACCACTATAGATCGGAGAAAATCGTAATGCCTGTTGCCGTTGGAAACGGCTAGCTCCTGGTAGGCAGGATGGTCTTCACTTCCAGTTAACTCAAACAGAATCACGCTACGACACCTTCCGACCTTCGTGTCGCGCAAGAATTTCTTCAACGTCTTCGCGCGTAATTGTACTATCTACATCCAAAGAACCCATAATAAAAGACACCCGCTGCCGATGCAATTCATCAGCATTCATTGGGCGCTGCGCCGCTTTTTTGAGTGCATCCAACAGTGACTGTTGTGTTTTCAATTCGGTCATGGGCGTCCTCCTTGCCAAGCCAGCGAACCGCAAGAGCGCCCCCATGCAGGCCGCCCATTGGAGGATTGATTCCATAACGAGACTATGAATCGAGGCTCGTCCCCTGTCAGCCCCAAAAATCCACATCACGTTGATTTCAACGGCAGTTCGTGGTCGTCGCCGCCCTGGCCTTGCCCCCCTCACTCTTCCGGGATGGTCTGGCCGGTCCTGGCCCAGTCGGCCAGGAAGGCATCGAGGCCCTTGTCGGTCAGCGGGTGGGCGTAGAGCTGGCGCAGCACCTTGGGCGGCAGGGTCACCACGTCGGCGCCCAGGCGGCCGGCCTCGACCACATGCATGGGATGGCGGACAGAGGCCACCAGGACCTCGGTCGTGAAGGCCGGATAGTTGCTGTAGATGGCGACGATATCGCCGATCAGGTCCATGCCCTCTTGGCCGATGTCGTCCAGCCGGCCCACAAAGGGCGAGACGAACGCGGCGCCCGCCTTGGCCGCCAGGATGGCCTGGGCGGCGGAAAAGCACAGCGTGACGT
>CAYFTQ010000298.1:0-4032 GCA_964346035.1 uncultured Roseospira sp.
CAGGGCCCTCACGTCCAGCTCGGCGGCCAGCCCGTCCGGAAGCACGCGCGGCAGGTTTTCGACCAGCCCGCCGCCGGTGATATGCGCGAACGCATGCACGGCGCCGGCGCGCACCAGATCCAGGCAGGCGGGCACATAGATGCGGGTCGGCTCCAGCAGGGCCTCCCCCAGAACGCGTTCGGGCGCGAACGGGGCCGACGCGCTCCAGTCCAGGCGCTCGCGCTCGATGATCCGACGCACCAGCGAGAACCCGTTGGAATGCAGCCCGCTGGACGCCAGTCCGATCAGCACATCCCCGGCCTCGACGGCGGCACCCGTCAGCAACTGGCCGCGTTCCACCGCGCCGACGGCAAAACCGGCCAGATCATAGTCGCCGGCGGCATAAAGGCCGGGCATCTCGGCGGTCTCGCCCCCCACCAGGGCACAGCCGGCGCGCCGGCAGCCCTCGGCGATGCCGGCCACAACGGCGCGGGCGCTCTCGACATCCAGGCGCGCGGTGGCGTAGTAGTCCAGGAAGAACAGCGGCTCCGCACCCTGAACGACAAGGTCGTTGACGCACATCGCCACAAGGTCGATGCCAACGCCATCATGGCGCCCGGTTTCGATGGCGATCTTGAGTTTGGTGCCGACGCCGTCGGTGGCGGCGACCAGCAACGGATCGCGGAAGCCGGCGGCGGCCGGGTCGAAGACGGCGCCGAAACCGCCCAGCGCGGCGTCCGCCCCGGGGCGGACGGTAGCCCGGGCCAGGGGCGCGATGGACCGCACCAGCGTCTCGCCGGCGTCGATATCCACGCCGGCATCCGCATATGTCAGGCCCGCGCCGCGACCGGCGGGGGCGGAGTGGGAAGAGGAAGTGGAAATGGGGGCCTCGCGCGCGCTGTCAGGGCAGATCGGGCCGACTCCGGACGGGTCGAGCCATCCCGGACGGACCATACCGCAACGCCGACCGGATGCAACAGCGCGCCGTCGGTGGCGCTTTCCGGCGCCACTGGCGGGGCTGCTGGCCCTGTTGGCGCTGCTGGTGGCGGCGACTCCCGGGCCGGCGCTGGCCCAGGGCGGCGACCAGGGCGGCGCCTTTACCGCACACGACGTGCCCATCGAGGCCAGCGCCGCCAGCGCCGCCGAGGCACGCGACAAGGCCATCGCGGCCGGCCAGGTAAAGGCCTTCCGGAGCATGCTGGAACGCATCACCGACGGGACCGATCATGCCCGGTTGCCGCAACCGCCGGACGACCGGGTGCGGGCCATGGTCGAGACCTACAGCCTGGCGAACGAACGCACCACGGATACCACCTACAAGGCTGCCATCACGGTCCGCTATGACGGCGCCGCCGTGCGTCGTCTGTTGCAGGGCCAGGGCATCGGCCACGCTTCCGGCGCGGCCCAACCGGTACTGGTGCTGCCGGTCTGGCAGGGCGCGCCCGATGCCCCGCCCCAGCTTTGGGAGGACACCAATCCCTGGCTCATGGCCTGGCGCCGGCAAGAGGCCGGCAACGTGCTGATGCCGCTGGAGGTGCCGACCGGAGACCTGCTCGACGTCACCACCGTTTCGGCGGCGGAGGCCCTGGCCCCCGACAGCGCCGCGCTGGAAACGCTGCTGGACCGCTACGACCGCACCCAGGTGCTGGTTGCCCACGGCATCCGCACCGCACCGGACACGGTCGCCGTGGGGCTCACCTATGGCAGTCCGCGCGCCCTCGCCCAGGCCGGACAGCGCACCATTGAGCGGCGCCAGGGCGAAGCAGAGGACGCCTTCCTGACCCGCGTGGCGACCGAGCTGGCCGGACGCATGGAAGGGGACTGGCGCACCGCCACCATGGTGGAAACCGGGGCGGCGCGCACGGCCACGGCCCTTGTCACGCTGTCCGGTTTCGAGGACTGGATGCGAATCCGCGCCGCCCTGGACCGCTCACCGCTGATCCGGGACTATGCCGTTCAGGCCATGACGCGAAACCGGGCCCAACTTCGCCTGACCGCGCTGGGAGAGCCGGCCCGGGTCGCCGAGGCCCTGCGAACCGACGGCCTGTCGCTGAGCGAACAGGGCGGCTATTGGATGATCGAGCGCGCCGGCACCGGATACCGCTCGGACTCCGGAAACGGCACGGACAGGGGGTACGGTATCGAGCCCGACACCGCGCCCAATGGCGACGTGCGCGGTCTGCAACTGCCGCCCGGGTACAACACCAGCGGCCCCTCGCAATAGGGCCAATGGCCATTGAGAAGGCTTGATTTCGCTAGAATATGTAGGGCGTTCCAACCCAAAGCGACGATTGCGGTCGCGAACTTTCGCATACCGCCGGACATCGAGGGCACGCATACCCAGCGCGAAATATACCAACGGCATTTGATGATGACCGTTGTTTTTTTACACCCTTCGGCCCCTGGAGCGACAGCCGTCGGCGTCGATCCTGTTGCCGGACAGCGTCACGGATGCCCCGCCGCCGGGGTCAGGGTCCAACTGTCCAGGATGGCGCGGGCGACGAGAATCCATGCCTGGAAAACCGACCGTTCCGCAGTGAACGTCCATAGATGCACGACACCGGCGCGCGGCCGCGGGCGCGCCACCACCCATTGCCGCATCAACCCGGCCTCGCCGCGCCAGTCCACGACCGCCTGAACTCCGTGCGGCAGATCGTCGCGACCGCCATCGGCGGCGCCTTCCGGCGGCCGGAAGGTGGTCTCGCGCATCACCCGAAGGCTGTCGTGGCGAGCCCGCAGGCGGTCCAGGTGCGCGCTCAGGACCCGCCGGGCGGAGCCCTCCGGGTCGTCGGGCAAGGGCGCGCGCAGGTTCTGCACCGCCACCGGCGCGAAATAGGCGTCCGAGCCGTCCGGGCCGGACATCACCACGGTGTAGGCGGCCGGGGTCTCGACCGACCAGTCGGCCGGCAGGTCAAGTCGATAGCCCCACGCCTCCGGCCCGAACCGCTTGATGGGCGCGCCGTCGCCCGGCGGCGTCACGGGCCGGACCGGCGCCGGCGGCTTGCGTCCCGGTGGGCGTGGCGGATCGACGGCCGCGCGCGCCGTCCCGGTCGCCGCCAGCGGCGCCAGGAACCACGCCAGCGCGACCGCCCCGGCCGCGGCTGCGAGACGCCGCCGCGTCGGGCTGGCACCGGTTGCGCTCGGCCGAGAGGTTCCGGCTAGTAATCCTTGCGCCACATGATCCCCACTTCGCCCTGGCCCGAGCGGCGGGCCTTGCTTTCCATCTTGAAGCCGGCCCCCAGGTCAACCTCGACCGAGACGCCGCCGCTGTCGGCCGACAGGCCCTGCTCCACACCCACATAGACATCCTCGCCCAGGTAGGTCCCGGCCTCCAGACCCTGGCCGCCGACCCGCAGCACCTCAAGCCCGACGGCCTGGCGCAACCCGTCCACCAGCCCCGGGCCGCCACCCTCGCCGATTCCGGACAGGGAGGCCAGCGCGCGGGCCAGTTGCACCCCCTCCAGCGTGGTCAGCGCGCCGGCCTGCTTGTCGAACAGAATGCGCGACATCACCTCGTCGCGTGGCAGCGCCGGCACCGACTCCAGCACGATGTCCGGGTCCGAAGCCGGCCCCCGGACCCCGACCCGCGCCTCGATATCTGAGGCCTGATACAGCGCCACGACATCCAGCACCGGTCGGACCGGATGGCCGCCGGAAAACCGGAACTCCCCGGTTTCAAGGGTGAAACGCTTGCCGATCGCCTCGAACACGCCCTTACGGACCGAGATGGCGCCCGTGACGGTCGGCCGCGCCACGGTCCCGCCCACGAGCAGTCGTCCGCCCCACTCCGAATCCAGCCCTTTGCCCGAAACATAAACCTGGTTCGGAAGGTCCACATCAATGGCCAGCGCGACCGGGAAGGCGGCATCGTGGATTCGCCCCTGGTCCGGGGCGGAGGCGTCCTCGGCGGCGCGGCGGTTCAGCACGGCGAGCGCGGAGGCCCCGGGCTGGTCGATTTCGGTGACCTCCAGGGTCTCGACGTCCGCAGCCCCGCCATCGACCAGACGCACGCGCACCCCCCGCGTGCGGACAAAGCCGCTCAACCGCCCCGAC
>CAYFTQ010000299.1:0-4029 GCA_964346035.1 uncultured Roseospira sp.
GGGCCGATCATCAGGATGTTCTTGGGCAGCACTTCCTCGCGCAGGCCCTCTGGCAGTTGCTGGCGCCGCCAGCGGTTGCGCAAGGCGATGGCGACGGCACGCTTGGCGTCGGCCTGGCCGATGATGTAGCGGTCAAGCTCGGAGACGATCTCGCGGGGAGAAAAGGCGGACATGGCGAGTTTCCGGTCGGCTGGGTGCGGGGCGGGCGGATCGGACGACGGGACGTGAAACGCGCTGACGGCTCAGGGCCCGGCGCCGATGCGTTCCAGCACGACGTTTTGGTTGGTGTAGACGCAGATGTCGGCGGCGATGGCCATGGCCTTGCGGGCGATGGCCTCGGCGTCCATGTCGTCGCGGTCCATCAGGGCGCGCGCGGCGGCAAGCGCGAAGGCGCCGCCCGAGCCGATGCCGATCAGGCCGTCTTCGGGCTCCAGCACGTCGCCGTTGCCGGTCAGGACCAGCGAGACGTCCTTGTCCACAACGGCCATCATGGCTTCCAGACGGCGCAGATAGCGGTCCGTGCGCCAGTCCTTGGCCATTTCAACACAGGCGCGGGTGAGTTGGCCCGGGTGCTTCTCAAGCTGGCCTTCCAGGCGCTCGAACAGGGCGAAGGCGTCGGCGGTGGCGCCGGCGAAGCCGGTCAGCACTCGGCCCGCGGACAACGTACGCACCTTGCGGGCATTGGCTTTCATGACTGTCTGGCCGAACGAGACCTGGCCGTCGCCGGCGACCACCACATCGCCGTTCTTGCGCACGGACAGGATGGTGGTGCCGTGCCACTGGATGGGGTCGTGGCTGGAGGCAGCGAGGCCGTGAGTCGGCGCGGGGGTCATTGTGTGGGCACTCCTGGTCTGACGTCGGAACCGTCCCGAGATGGGGCGGGCTGGCGGGCCGGGTCAAGGGCCGGTCTGACGGGGCCGGCGGAAAAGGCACATCACGCCCAAGGGTATCACGACCGTCGGAGGCCGGCGAGTCGGCGCGTCCGGGCGGGCACCAGGGGCGACGTTCCTAGCCCCGCCCGTTCGGGCAGGCGGCGGGCGGTGCCTTGTGCGCCGCACATTGACTCGGCCCGGAGGCTGGGTCTAAGAACACAGGATCACGGCGCCACGCCCGCGATTCGACGCGGATGTCGTGCCGTTCAGTCATCGCCCGATCCCGGCGCGGCCGCATCGCGACCTCGGCCGGCGCCCGCGCTGCTTCGGCGCTCGGCGCTGCGGCTTGGGGTGGCGCGAGACTCCGTTCCGGGGCCGGTTCGACCACCAGCGAGGCCCCGTCATGCCGCCTTCCCATCCCCGGCCGCTGTCGCCGCATCTTCAGGTCTATCAGCTCTACCGCAAGATCGCGCCGCTGCTGTCCATCCTGCACCGGATCACGGGCATGCTGCTGTTCGTGCTGGGCACGCTGTTCGTCATCTACTGGCTGGGCGCGGCCGCCTACGGGCCGGAAAGCTTCGCGGCCGCTCAGGCGCTGTTCGGCTCCTGGCTTGGTCTGCTCATGCTGTTCGGCTGGACCGTCGTGTTGATGTATCACCTGGCCAACGGCATCCGGCATCTGACCTGGGACACCGGTCGCCAGGTCTCCAACGCGGGCGTGCGCCTGACGGGGATAGTCATGCTGATCGCCGTGGCCGGCCTGACCGTGCTGGCCTGGGCCATCGGCCTGGCCGTGGCGGTTTAACGAGGAGGCGCGCGAGACATGAGCCCGAGCAACACCACCCTGCGCTCTGCCCTGGGGCGCGCCCGCGGCCTGGGGTCGGCCCGCGCGGACGCCGCCGGCCACTGGTTCGCCGAACGGATTGGCGCCGTCGCCCTGGTGCCCCTGGGACTGTGGTTCGTCTTCGCCGCCGTCATCGGCAACATCGGCGTTGATCATGCCGCCTTTCAGGCCTGGATGGCCGAGCCACTGAACGCCACCTTGATGATCCTGTTCATCGTCGCCGCGTTCCACCATGGGGCGCTGGGCGCCATCGTGGTCCAGGAAGATTACATCCAGGTTGCCTGGGCGAAGCACCTGGCCGTCATCGTGAGCAAGCTGTTCGCCGTTGCCGGCGCGCTGTTCTGCATCGTCTGCGTTCTCACCCTGGCCTTTGGAGGGTAACGGGTCCATGGCTTCCCCCGCGTTCATCGACCACGATTACGACGTTGTCGTTGTCGGCGCCGGCGGCGCCGGCCGCCGCGCCGCCTTCGCCGCCGTGGCCGAGGGCCTGAAGACCGCCTGCCTGACCAAGGTCTTTCCCACCCGGTCCCACACCGTCGCCGCCCAGGGCGGGGTTGGCGCGGCGCTCGGCAACATGGCCGAGGACAAGTGGCAGTGGCACATGTACGACACCGTCAAGGGCTCCGACTGGCTCGGCGACCAGGACGCCATCGAATACATGTGCCGCGAGGCCATTCCGGCGGTGTACGAACTGGAACACTTCGGCGTGCCGTTCTCGCGCACCGAGGACGGCCGCATCTATCAGCGCCCCTTCGGCGGCCACATGCGCAACTTCGGCGAAGCGCCGGTGCAGCGCGCCTGCGCGGCGGCCGATCGCACCGGCCATGCCATACTGCACACGCTCTATCAGCAGTCGCTGAAGTACAAGGCGAAGTTCTTTATCGAGTTCTTCACCCTCGACCTGATCATGGACGAGGACGGCGCCTGCCGGGGCGTGGTGGCCTGGAACCTGGATGACGGCACCCTGCACCGCTTCCGCGCCCACACCACCATCCTGGCGACCGGCGGCTATGGCCGGGCGTATTTCTCGTGCACCTCGGCACACACCTGCACCGGCGACGGCAACGGCATGGTGGCGCGCGCCGGCCTGCCCCTGCAGGACATGGAGTTCGTTCAGTTCCACCCCACCGGCATCTATGGCGCCGGCTGCCTGATCACCGAGGGCGCACGCGGCGAGGGCGGCTATCTGACCAATGCCGAGGGCGAACGCTTCATGGAGCGTTATGCCCCCAACGCCAAGGACCTGGCCAGCCGCGACGTGGTCAGCCGGGCCATGACGGTGGAAATCCGCGAGGGCCGCGGCGTCGGCAAGGAAAACGACCATATCTTTTTGCACCTGGAGCACCTGGGCGCCGATGTGCTGCACAAGCGCCTTCCGGGGATAACGGAAACGGCGCGCGTTTTCACCGGCACGGACGCCACCCGCGACCCCATCCCCGTGCTGCCGACCGTGCATTACAACATGGGCGGCATCCCGACCAACTACATGGGCGAGGTCATCAACCCGACCGCCGACGATCCGGACGCCGTGGTGCCCGGCCTGATGGCGGTGGGCGAGGCGGCCAGCGTCTCCGTTCACGGCGCCAACCGGTTGGGCACCAACTCGCTGCTGGATCTGGTGGTCTTCGGGCGCGCCGCCGCCAAGCGCTGCGCCCAGACCATCAAGCCGGACACGCCCCATGCGCCGCTGCCCAAGGGCGCCGGCGAGAAGGCCCTGGTCAACCTGGACGATCTGCGCCACGCCAAGGGGGCGCGGCCGACGGCCGACATCCGTATGGATCTGCAAAAGGCCATGCAGGCCGACGCCGCCGTCTTCCGCACCGCCGAGACGCTGGAACACGGCTGCCAGCGGGTGGACGAGGTGGCGGCCACCATGGATGACATCAAGCTGGCCGACCGCTCGCTGATCTTCAACACGGATCTGGTCGAGGCGCTGGAGCTGCAAAACCTGGTCGCCTGCGCCAAGACCACCATCAACAGCGCCCGCGTTCGCACCGAAAGCCGGGGCGCCCACGCCCGCGAGGACTATCCCGACCGGAACGACGACCAGTGGATGGTTCACTCGCTGGCCTGGATGGACGATGCCGGGGCGGTCCGCCTCGGCACCCGGCCGGTGCATGCGTTCACGCTGACCGACGAGATGGATTACATCGCGCCGCAAAAGCGGGTGTACTAAACCCAACGGCGGATGGCCCCGGCTTTCCGCCCGGCTGCCGTGTTCAGGATGCTAAACCAAGGATCGGTGTCATGGTCGAGTTCGCGCTTCCCCCGAAATCCCGCGTCAAGGCCGGTAAGGCGTGGCCGGCGCCGAGC
>CAYFTQ010000300.1:0-4022 GCA_964346035.1 uncultured Roseospira sp.
GTCGGCCACGGTCTTGGCGAAGCCCATTTCGTGGGTGACGCAGACCATGGTCCAACTGGCCGAGTCGGGCATGACCATGGTCTGCGTGACGCACGAAATGGGCTTCGCCAAGACCGTGGCCGACCGCGTGGTGTTCATGGACGACGGCCAGATCGTCGAACAGGCGCCGCCGTCAACGTTCTTCTCCAACCCGACCAACGACCGCACCAAGCTGTTCCTCAGCCAGATCCTGAAGCATTAGGGGGGGCGGCCTTACGCCGGCGCGGGCGCACCGTGGCGGCGATGGCGGCGCCGGCCTCGATGCGGGCGTTTTCCAGCTCAAAGTCGCGTTGCAGGTTGAGCCAGAATTCCGCCGTCGTGCCGAAATAGCGCGCCAGGCGCAGGGCCGTGTCCCCGGTGATGGCGCGTCGTTCGCCGATGATGGCCTGGATGCGGCTGACCGGAACATGAATGTCCTTGGCCAGCCGGTAGGCCGACAGGCCCAGCGGCGCCAGGAACTCTTCCCGAAGCTGTTCGCCCGGATGCACCGGCGGCAGGTCGCGCGAGGGCATGGGGCGTCTCCCGTCAATGAGATCGCGTTTTCCGATTTCTTTCACTATGGTGACGAGCCGACTGAGTGTCCCGGCGGTCCAAGCCAACCACCCCCATCAACGACCGCACCAAGCTGTTCCTGAGCCAGATCTTGACGCATTGGGCCGGATGTCTCGGTGCGCCCCGATGGCGCGGTTCACCCGTGCAGGACGGTTTCACCAGACAATGCCGGCCGGCCTGGTCGCCGCCGCGCGGTTTCGCGCTACACCGGTGTCCCCGCCGCGTTTATCGTTTTTGTTCTGGCGGGCCGGCGCTCTGCGGCCCGATCCTGACTCTCGTGCTTGGGTGTGACGCGGGCCTGGGCGTGCACCAGCGCGCGCTGGTGTGTGCCGGCATGGGGGCGCCCTGGTGGGCCCGGCAGGACTCGAACCTGCAACCAGACCGTTATGAGCGGTCGGCTCTAACCAATTGAGCTACAGGCCCCCGGGAGCCGGCGCGACGCGCGAACGGGGAGAGGTACGCTGAGCGCACGGCCGGGTCAAGAGCCTCTGCGGGCCTTCAGCCGGTCTCATTAGGGGGCCGCGACCGGAACTGCGGCGTTGCATGGGTGTCGGGCGGGTTGCACCGGCGCGACCCGACCTGCCTCCTGAACCGCGCCGGCCTTTCGCCTGCGTTGATCCCACGGAAGGGACCGAACCGCAGTGATCGCGGGTTGAGCGGAGGCCCTATCGCCTCCCGAACAACCGTTCGATATCGGCCCATTTGAGTTCGACGTAGGTCGGACGGCCGTGGTTGCACTGGCCGGAATGGGGGGTGGCCTCCATCTGGCGCAGCAAGGCGTCCATCTCCGGCCCGGACAGCCGACGCCCGGCGCGCACCGAGCCGTGACAGGCCATGGTCCCGCAGACGTCGGCGAGGCGGTCGTCCAGCGCCAGCGTCTGCCCCCACTCGGCCAGTTCGTCGGCCAGGTCCCGCACCAGCCCGGCGGCGTCCACGCGGCCCAGCAGGGCCGGCGTCTCGCGCACCAGAACGGCGCCGGGGCCGAAGCCTTCCAGCATCAGGCCCAGCCGCGCCAGGTCGTCGGCACGGGCCACCAGACGGGCGGCGGCGGCTTCGTCCAGTTCCACCACCTCCGGCAACAGCAGCCCCTGGCGGGCGATGCCGCCGTCGGCCAGGGCGGCCTTCATGCGTTCATAGACCAGGCGTTCATGGGCGGCGTGCTGATCGACCAGAACCAGCCCCTCGGCGGTCTCGGCCACGATGTAGGTCGTGCGCACCTGGGCGCGGGGATGGCCCAAGGGGCGGTCCAGCGCCTCCGGTTCGGCATCGCGCGCGTCGTCGCGGGTCGGCACAGACTCGGCGAAGCCCGCCTCGGTGACGGCCGGGGGGGGCGCCTGCCACGCCCGCGCCGCAGCCAGGGCATCGGATGACGGACGGCCGGAGGCGCCGCCACTCCAGCCGCTCCCCCCGCTCGAGCCACGTCCGCCGCCGCGCATGGGCAGACGCGGCGCGGCTGCCGAGCCGCTGTCGCCGGCATCGGCGCCTTCCGGCCGGGCGCGCCCCAACAGGCCGGCGGCGACCGTGGTGCTGGCGCGGTGGCCGGCCCCGGCCAGGGCGTGGCGGATGCCGGAGACGATCAGCCCCCTCACCAGGGCGGCGTCGCGGAAGCGGACCTCGGTCTTGGCGGGATGGACGTTGACGTCCACGCAGGCCGGGTCGATGTCCAGATACAGCACCACCACGGGATGACGGTCGCGCGCCAGGAAGTCCTGATAGGCCCCGCGCACCGCCCCATGCAGAAGGCGGTCCCGCACCGGCCGGCCGTTGACGAACAGGAACTGGTCCTGGCTGGTGGCCTTGTGGAAGGTCGGAAGCCCGGCCAGTCCGGACAGCCGCGCGCCCTCGCGCTCCACGTCCACGGTCACCGCGTTCTCGGCCACTTCGTGGCCCAGCACCGCGCCAAGTCGCGCGCGCCGGGCGCCGTGAAGGTCGTCCAGCAGGTCCGGCGCCAAAGCCGGCGCGCGCAGCGGCGTCCGGCGCCCGTCCGACAGCGTGAAGGCAACCGCCGGATGCGCCATCGCCAGCCGGCGCAGGATGTCCACCGCGTGGCCCTGTTCGGTGCGCGGTGCTTTCAGGAACTTCAGCCGCGCCGGGGTGGCGTGGAACAGGTCGCGCACCTCGACCCGCGTGCCGGGCGGGTGCGCGGCCGGCTCGACCGGGCCGACGGTGCCGGAGTCCACCGTGATGCGCCAGGCCTCGGCGGCGTCCGGCGGGCGGCTGGTCAGGGTCAGGCGCGCCACCGAGCCGATGGACGGCAGCGCTTCGCCCCGGAAGCCCAAGGTGCGGATGTCGGTCAGGTCGGCATTGGCGGCCAGCTTGCTGGTACAGTGGCGCTCGACCGCCCGGGCCAGGTCGTCCGGCGTCATGCCGGTGCCGTCGTCCACCACCGTGATCAGGCCGCGACCGCCGTCGTCCAGGGTGACGTCGATCCGGTTGGCGCCGGCGTCCAGCGCGTTTTCGACCAGTTCCTTGACCGCGCTGGCCGGCCGTTCCACCACCTCGCCGGCGGCGATACGGTTGACCAGGGTCGGCGGCAGGGCATGGATGCGGGCCGTGTTCACGTCTCGCGCATCGCCTTGTAGGCGGCGATCAGGCCGTTTGTGGAACTGTCATGGCTGGTGACCGGGGTGTCGCCGGCCAGTTCCGGCAGGATGGCCTTGGCAAGCTGCTTGCCCAGTTCGACACCCCACTGGTCGAAGCTGTTGACGCCCCAGACCGCGCCCTGAACGAACACCTTGTGCTCGTACAGGGCCACCAGCATTCCCAGCGTGTGGGGATCGACGCGCCGGACCAGGATGGAGTTGGTCGGACGGTCGCCGGGGAACACCTTGTGCGCCAGCAGGGCCTTGATCTCGGCCGCCGATTTGCCCTGGGCCTTCAACTCGGCCCTGGCCTCGGCCTCGGTCTTGCCGCGCATCAGGGCTTCGGTCTGGGCCAGGAAGTTGGACAGCAGGATGGGATGATGCTGGCCCATCGGATTGTGGCTGTTGGCCGGGGCGATGAAGTCGCACGGGATCAGCCGCGTGCCCTGGTGGATGAGCTGATAGAAGCTGTGCTGGCCGTTGGTGCCGGGCTCGCCGAACAGGACCGGGCCGGTCTCCCACGCCACCGGGGCGCCATCGCGGGTCACGCGCTTGCCGTTGCTTTCCATGTCCACCTGCTGGAAATGCGCGGCGAAGCGGTGCAGGTACTGGTCATAAGGCAGCAGGGCATGGGCGCTGGCGCCGTGAAAGTTGATATGCCAGACTCCCAGCAGCCCCAGGATGATCGGCATGTTCCCGGCCAGGGGGGCGGCGCGGAAGTGCTCGTCCATGGCATGGGCGCCGTCCAGGAACGCGGCGAATCGATCAAAGCCGATGGCGATGGCGACCGGCAGGCCGATCGCCGACCAGACCGAATAGCGCCCGCCGACCCAGTCCCAGAAGCCGAAG
>CAYFTQ010000301.1:0-4008 GCA_964346035.1 uncultured Roseospira sp.
GGTCGCTGGTACCGTCGCCGTCGATGTCGAAGGAGATGACGGCGTCATCGTGCGCGCCGTCGCTGGTCTTCTCATCCCGGAACACAAGGCTAAGGTTGTCGATGTCCGCGCCCAGGTCGATGCTCATGGTGCCGCTGGTGCCATCGCTGAAGGTGACTGACGGAGCGGTCAGGTTCGGGCTGGTGGTGCCCGCCAGGATGGTGCCATCCAGCCAGTCCTCGACCGCGTCGGCGACCTCCTGGACGGTGGGCGGCGTACCCGCGCCGGCGGCGGTCAGGATGTTGCTCAGCGTCTCCTTGGAGACCTGCGCGCCACTGCTGTCGAAGATGCCGATGACGACGTCATGGGCACCGTCGATCTCCATGGTCTGGGAGCCGGTATCCAGGAACGACCGCGTGCCGACGTATTCCGTGGCCAGGTTGGGATAGCTGCTGCCCCGGTTGTTGACCTGGTTGACGGTGTCGCGCAACTCGGCGGTCAACTCGTCGATCTGGGCCTGGGTGTCGGGCAGAAGGGAATCCCGCATCTCAACCAGGGCGGCCAGCTTGCCCTGCTTGATGTCGTCCGTGATGTCCTCGGCCCCCAGCATGATGCCGTTAATGTCCCCGCCCCCCTTGCTGTCCCACGGATTGACGGAGGACATCGAGGAATGGGACAACTCCTTGACTTCGCGGTCAAGAAGGATGCTGCCGCCGGTGGTATACAGGGTCAACTCGCCCGAGTTGCGCTCGAACGTGGTGACGTCCATCAGAGAGGTCAGTTCCTTGAGGGATTCGTCGCGCTGGTCGCGCAGGTCGGTGGCATCGCCACCGGTGGCCAGGGAGTACGATATCTCCTCGTTCAGCGTCTGGATGTCGTTGAGCAGGGTGTTGACGCGGTCAACCGTGCGCTCGATCGCCTCGTCCGCGTCCAGCCGCAGGGACTGAAGCCGGTCGCTCATGTCGTTCAGCTTGAGGCTGACGTCCTCGGCCCGCTGCACCGTGCTCAGGTGCTGTTCGGTCTTGTCGGGCTCCAGGGCCAGGGTTTCGACTTCCTCGGCGAACTGCGACAGAATATGCGCGATCGAACTGTTGTCCGACGGCTTGCCGAAGGTGTCCTGAATGCGCTGAAAGAAGTCCCGTTTGACCGAGAGGGCCTCAAGCTTGGCATTCTCGACGCGGAGTTCCTTGATCAGGCCGCTGTCCACGCGGCGCGTGATCTCGCCCACCTGCACGCCGGCGCCGGCCCCCGAAAGAACGCGGCTTTCCTGATTGAAGATTTTCTTGGTGTAGCCAACGGTATTGACGTTCGCCAGATTGCGCGAGACCAGATCCAGCCCCTTCTGGCTGGTCTGAAGGCCGCTGAGCGCGGAGCTCAAAGCAAGGTTCAGACTCATGGACCCGGTCCTTTCGATTATCCCGCCGCCCTGGGCACGGCGGGCCGGCGGCTAGAGGTTCTCGTTGTAGGTCAGCGTTACGCGCGACGGATTGTGGGCCGCGTCGCTGAGGCGGCCATCGGGGGCATATCCCGGCGCGCGCTCGCCGTTGGCCTCGTTGAGCGCATCGACGATCAATCCCATCAAAAGGTTGGTGCCTTCCATGACGCTTTTCAGCAGACGGGCGTTTTCCGCCAGATGGGCGTCCAGGTAGACCCCGATATCCCGGACCGCGTCGCGCTCTTCCGCCGGCAGTCCGGTGATGATGCCGGGGTCCTTGTGCATGGCCATCATGCGGTCGCGATACAGATGGGTGGTCTTTTCCTTGCGCTCAGTCAGCGCGCGCACGCCGTCCACGTCATGGCGTCGCAGGGCGGCGTTTTCGGCCTCCAGCACGTCAACCAGGGCCTGGGCGGCCCGCACGATTTCAGCGACCTGCGGATTGGAGCGCACCACGCCATGGGGCCGATTGAGGCCGCGCACGGTCGAACCCGGCGCGATCTCTGCCTTGCGGCCGGCGCCGCCGGACACGGATACTGCGGTCGCCGAGGCGGCCCGCGCCGTGATGCTCCCCTGCCCCACCCGCCGGCGTACCGGCGCGCTCGCCTGGGCGCCGGAGGGCGCCGCGATGGCCGGCTTGACCGCGCCCACCTTGGCGCCGGTCGAAGACGGCACGACGACGCCGGCGCCAAGGCGTGGACTCGACGGCACCCCCGGGGATGCCTCGGACTTGCCAGCGCCCGGCGGCATCGGGACGGCGGCAACCGGTCGCGCCGGCGCCCTGCCAGCGTCCGGCGTGGCTGCCTTTACGGCGGGGCCGGGACCCGGCACCTGGCCCGGACCGGCCCGGCCAGGGCCGCGATGTCCCAGGGGAGGCGGAGGCCTCAGGGTCTGCTTGTCGCTTGCCATGGGTCGTTCCTTCCCGTCGAACGCGCCTACACGGTGGCGTTGGTGGCGGCGGCCTCGGACTGGGCCTGAAGCATGGTGCGCATGACCGCATCCGCGATGCCGACCCCGCCGCCCTTGACCATGATCTTGCCATACTCGTCAACCAGCAGGGAGCGCCATGTCGATTCCGCGTGTCCGCCACCGAACGGTGGCTCAGAGGACAGGCCAGAGAACATGGGCTGCATCATCTGCGACAGGTAGAACGACTCGAAATCCTCCGCAGCCGCGCGCGCCTGCGCCAGATCGCGAAACTGCGTCGCGCCCGGCCCCCCGGAGCCGATCCCGGCGCCAGCCCCGGCGTTCAGGCCGGACAAACGGGGCGGCAGGGTGCCGCCGGCCTCGCGGGCGGCATCAAGCGCCGCCTGGGGACTTTGGCTGAATAGATCCATCGGCGGCCTCACATCACCTGTATCTCGGCCTGCAAGGCACCCGCCGCCTTGATGGCCTGAAGAATGGAGATCATGTCGCGCGGCCCGACCCCAAGGGCATTCAGACCGTTGACCAGATCCTGAAGCGTCACGCCACCGTCAACCACGCTCAACCGCGCGTCCTCGTCCTCGTCCACCTCGATCTGGGTGCGCGGGACGACTTCTGTCGTGCCCGTGGTCGAGAACGGCGCCGGCTGCGAGACCTGTGGCGTCTCGGTGACCCGGATGGTCAGGTTGCCCTGCGCAATGGCCACGGTGTCGATGCGCACATCCTCGCCGATCACGATCGTGCCCGTGCTTTCGTCGATGATGACGCGGGCAAGCTGATCGGGTTGAACGCGAAGCTGTTCGATGTCGGCCAGGAGTGAGACCACGCCGCCCGGATAGCCGCGCGGCACCCGCATCAGCACCGTGCCGGGGTCCAGAGAGCGCGACGCATCCGTTCCCAGAAAGGTATTAATGGCGTTGGCGATGCGCCGGCCGGTGGTGAAGTCCGGATTGCGCAGGCTGATCTTGACCGATTCCATACCGGTCAGGTCGAACGGGATTTCCTTTTCCACGATGGCCGCGTTGGGAATGCGCCCGCTGGTCGGCACGCCCTTGGTGACCGTGGCGGCCTCGCCCTGGGCGACGAAGCCGCCCACCTGAACCTGGCCCTGCGCCACCGCATAGACATCGCCGTCGGCGCCCACCAGGGGGGTCACCAGCAGGGTGCCGCCCTGCAGGCTATCGGCCGTACCCAGCGCGCTGATGGTGACATCGATGCGGCTGCCCTGGCGCGAGAACGCCGGCAGGGTCGAGGTTACCATCACCGCCGCAACGTTGTCCGGCGCCAGGTCGTTGTCCCGGGTGTTCACGCCCAGGCGCTCCAGCATGCCGATCAGGCTTTCGCGCGTGAAGGGATCATCGTCCATGTCATCGCCGGTGCCATTGAGCCCGACCACCAGCCCATAGCCCACCAGCAGGTTATCGCGAACGCCCTCGAAATCGGCAATGTCCTTGATACGGGACGCGGCCTGTGCGGCCGGCGCAACCAGCAGCAGCGCCACCAGCACGACGGCGCCACGGACAAGAAGACCAGGCAGGGCGGCAAGGCGTTGCATCTGCGTCATCCCGCTGCGAAAGGTATTGGCCGGGATCGGAACACCCGACGGCCGGGCCGTGACGGACCCCTCCGGACGGACGGTCCCGCAGCCGTCATATGCGAAACTCATGCCA
>CAYFTQ010000302.1:0-4000 GCA_964346035.1 uncultured Roseospira sp.
ACTCATCGGCGTCCCCGCCGTCTTGCGACCGGCGTCCGGTAGGGCGTTCCTCTTCCTCTGCCTCGGCGGCGCGTTGGCGTTCGGTTTGTTCGGCGATCAGGGCCTGACGGTCGGCCACCGGGATTTGATAATAATCCGGGTGTATTTCGCTGAAGGCGAGAAAGCCATGGCGGTTGCCCCCGTACTCGACAAAAGCAGCCTGAAGCGACGGTTCAACCCGAACAACCTTGGCCAGATAGATGTTGCCCTTGATCTGCTTCTTTGTGCTTGTCTCGACGTCGAATTCTTCAAGGCGCGTACCGTCCAGCACCACCACCCGGGTCTCTTCCGGGTGGCCTGTATCGATCAACAGTCTCTGTGTCATGAAGGACTGAACTCCGTGGGGTTCCGGGCGTCGAGCCGCGCTGGGCCGGGACGCCGGAACCGGATCGTGGCGCGAGGCTTGGCGATCCACGACCCGAAAGGTCCTTCCGCCCTCGCCACCGCGATGCTCGGGGAGCATTGCGCGCGGCGACCATCGCGCCCACCCTTCGGGGTCCGTCAGCGGCCGGACGTGGCCCGGTCGGAAGCGACCGGGCCACGGGCCGGAACGACGGGAACGAGAAGGGCAGGCGCATCGGAAGGGGGGTCCTCTTCGGGCCGGCGCGATCCGGCCTCTTGCACAACTGGTTGACTCGGCCCGGGGGGCCGCGGCTATTGAAGCGGCCCTTCCGGGCCACCGGGGCGGGGTCGCCGGTCCGCGAGACATGCGGCCACGCCGACCGCAAGGGTCGGTACGCGGCTTCGCTGCGGCCGAAAGAAGCGCACCACCTTTCGGCGGGGCGCGACCGGCGACGGAAAACCACCCCAAGAGCATAGTGTCCCGCCCGCCGCGCGACAATAGCCATGCGCGTTGCTTGGGCGGGAACCGGGTCCGCCGCGCCTGCCCCTAGCGCCTGGCGCTAAAGGGTTGATAACATTGGCGCAGAGTCCTCTATGCGGGTTATGTTGTCCAGGCCCTGGCGGATGTCCGACATGATGAATTCAGAGCGCTTGACCGGCCCGCCCGAGGTTTCCTTCGGGAACAGTCGCACCCAGGCGTTCATTTTGACCGTCAGGCCGCACAGAACCCCGCCGATCGTGACATGGTAGGCCTGGATAAGGTCCTTGACCTTCTGGAACCGCTCGGCCGAAATGTTGTCCCACATGGTCTTGGTGGACCGTTCGAAATTCTCGAACCGGCCGGTGATGGCGGCGGTCAACTCGTTCATAGTGTTTTCGATCATCGCGCAGGTCCTTATCAGGTTCTGGTCCTGCCGAAGGGTATAGTTCTTTCTGATTTCGTACATCGACCCCAAAAATACATCAATCAAAGGCGAAAGCCGATCCAGACATTGTTTATAGTAGGATAGAGAAAGAAATATATCGCCGTAATCTTCAAGAAATTGTGGGACTTCCATTATTTCAATTCCAAGCGCATCAGCCATTTGTTGAAGACGTTGCCTCGCCCGTTTTATGTCCGGGTCGCGGAACAGTTTCACGACATCTTCGAAACGATCAATCTTTATGTTGTCGCCCCCATAGATTTCAGTAATCAGCGGGCGCGTGAACTGGGTCATGTAGGCCGTCAGTTCCTGGTTCTTTTCCTCCGAGAGTTGAAGCGCGGTCCGGTCCGCGATCGGAATCCCCATGCGGCGCAGTTCGATACGCAGCGAAAAGACGTCGTAACTGTGCAGCCCGGACAGTTTGCGCAGGATGATATGGTCGGGGTGGGTCTCGTCCGGGTCCCAGTTCATCAGGTGCGGCAGGTCCTTGATCTCGACCTGCCCACTGCCGGTGGAGATGTCCGAGAACAGTTCGACCACGCTGCGCAATTGGGCGTTCTTGATCAAGCGGGCCTGGCCGAGCGCCGGGGTCTCCAGGGGAATGATCCGCAAGGGCAGCATGAACAGGGAATCCATGTCCCCGTCCTCGATCGGGTTGACGATCTTCTCGCCGTCCGGTCCCGGCGTTGCCATGGGGTCGCCCTTTGCCTCAATCAGGAATACAAGGCCCAATGGTAGCGGACCGGGCCGCCTCTGCCCATGGCAAAGGCGGTCGGCGCGGTTTCAGGTCAGCCGCTGCCGGCGCGGGCGGATGTTGCACCATCGCGAGCACCACCGCAGCCTGATCACGGCTCTCGTGCCGGCGAGAACTCCGGGCTAGATCCGGAAGTACTTGGCCTGCGGGTGCAGGACCACGATGGCGGAGGTGGACTGTTCGGGCACCAGTTCGTCTTCCTCGGTCAGGGACAGGCCGATGCGGTCCGCCCCCAACAGGTCCAACAGGGCGTGTTGGTCGGCCAGGTTGGGGCAGGCCGGATAGCCGAAGGAATAGCGCGAGCCGCGATACTCCTGCTTGAACAGGCCCTCGATCTCGCGGCTGTCCTCGCTGGCATAGCCCAGCTCGCCGCGCATGCGTTTGTGGACGAACTCGGCCAGCGCCTCTGCCATCTCCACCCCGATGCCGTGCAGGTAGAGATAATCCTTGTAGCGGTTGTCGCCGAACCAGTCGCGCGCGACCTCCGAGACGCGCGCCCCCATGGTCACCGCCTGCAAGCCGATGACATCGCGCACGGGATCGCTGATGTCGCGGAAGAAGTCCGCCAGGCACAGCCCACCCGCCCGGTCCTGGCGCGGAAAGGCAAAGCGGGCGGCCTCGGTTGTGCCGTCGGGCTGGAACAGCACGACCGAATCGCCGTCGGCTGCGGCCTTCCAGTAGCCATAGACGGCCTGCGGCTTCAGGATATCCTCTTCGGCGCACTGCCGGGCCAGATCGTGGAAGATGGGCCGCAACTCCTTGGCTGCCCACTGCTTCCAGTCCGCCAGCGTGCGCCCGCTTTTCTTGAAACCCCACTGGAACTGATAGAGCGTGTTCTCGTTGACATAGGGCACCAGCGCCTTGACCGGAATCGACGTTTCCAGCACGCGCGCGCCCCAGAAGGGCGGCGCCGGCGGCGTGACCTCGCGGTGCAGTTCCTGTCGGCGCAGGCGGATGTCCTCGGCCTCGACCGGGCGGTTGGTGCGCTTGCGGGCCTCCTCGGGCAGGTCCAGGCCTTGCGGCTCCGGCGCCTTCTTGCGCGACGGCCGGTCGGCGCGCTTGGCCTGGAGGTCCTGAATGTAGCCGTCGAAGCGGCCTTCCATGACGTGGCTCATCAGGGTCAGGCCGTCGAACGCATCGCGGGCATAGGCCACTCTGCCGCAGTCATAGGCAGCAACGCAATCCTGTTCCACGAAGGCCCGGGTCAGCGCCGCGCCCCCCAGCATGACCGGGATGTCCAGGGACTCGCGGGTCATGTCCTCAAGATTGGTTTTCATGATGACGGTGGACTTGACCAGCAGACCGGACATGCCGATGGCGTCGGCGCGATGCTCCTTGGCGGCCTGGATGATGCTGGCGACGGGCTGCTTGATGCCCAGGTTGACGACCTTGTAGCCGTTGTTGGTCAGGATGATATCGACCAGGTTCTTGCCGATGTCGTGGACGTCGCCCTTGACCGTGGCCAGGACCAGCGTGCCCTTTTCCTGACCTTCGATCTTCTCCATGTGCGGTTCCAGGTGGGCGACCGCAGTCTTCATCGTTTCGGCGGACTGAAGCACGAACGGCAGTTGCATCTTGCCGGCGCCGAACAACTCGCCGACCACCTTCATGCCGCTCAGCAGGATGGTATTGATGATGTCCAGCGGGGCGTGGGTGCCCATGGCCTCGTCCAGGTCGGCGTCCAGGCCCTGGCGGTCGCCGTCGATGATGCGCTGTTTCAGGCGGTCCTCGACCGCCTCGGGGCGCGCCTTCTTCTTTTCCGTCTCGGCCGAGCGGTCCTGATAGAACGCGATGAAGGCTTGCAAGGGGTCCGGATCGCCCTTGGCACGGCGGTTATAGATCAGGGCCTCCGCCGCCCTGACTTTCTCCTCCGGGGTCTTGTGCAGCGGGTTGTTCTTGGAGATGTGAACGATGGCCGGGGTCATGCCCTGGGGGGGGGGGG
>CAYFTQ010000303.1:0-3976 GCA_964346035.1 uncultured Roseospira sp.
CCGGCTCGGCGCGCGGTTCGCCGCGCGGCTCGCCGGGGGCGGCAGTCACGGTCTCGGTGCCGGGCTTGGGGGGGCGATCAGGGGCAGACATGGCGCGACGCTTGGCACCTTGACGCTTCGGGAAGGCGGAAAAGGCAACGTGGACCGGCGGCACGGCCAGGACGGCGCGCGCCCGGAATGCCTTAAGGTCGCATATCCGGCCCGGACGGTACAGCCGTCACGCGCACGCCGGCCAGTCGGCCTGCCCCCGCTTTTCGGGCGCATGCACCCGGGCCGCGATCAGGGCGGCGATGGCGCCGCGCGCGTGTCCTCGACCCGATAGCGCAGGATAAGAGGCACCTGCGCCAAGCTGAACAGCAGGGTCAGCGGCAGGATGCCGAAGACCTTGAAGGCGACCCAGGTGTCAGTGGAAAAGCCGCGCCAGACGGCTTCGTTCAGGACGGCCAGGACAACGAAGAACCCCACCCACCGAACCGTCAACAGCATCCAACCCCTGTCGGTCAGGTGAAAAGCGCCGTCGAACACCAGCTTCAGGAAATGGCGCCCCGTGGCAAGGCCGCCGGCCAGCAGGCTGGCGAACAGCAGGTTGACGATGGTCGGCTTGATCTTGATGAACAGGTCGTCATCCAGCAGCACCGTAAGGCCGCCGAAAACGATCACGAACACACCCCCGATCAGCGGCATCACCGGAACACGCCGCAGCAGCAGGCGGGAAACGATCAACGAAGCCACCGTCGCCACCACGAAGGCGGCGGTGCCGGGAATCAGGCCGTACCAGGCATTGCCCAGGAAGAACACCAGCAGCGGGCCGGCTTCCAGCACCAGCTTGAGCCATTGGCCAGCGCCCTCGCCGCCGCCGGCTGGCCGATCTGATCCAGGGGTCCCGGATTGGTCCGGGGCGGGTATGGTCATCGGGGCCTCGCTTGTTGTCTGCGGCATGCCGAAGCCGGACACGCCAGCATACGACCACGCATCGATGATGTATGGACTTGAGGCCCGCGCGTCCAGGCCCCAGCTTGGTCCCGGACTGTTGGGCTTTGCAGAACCTCGCGGAGGACCATCATGGCAGAAGACAGCAACCTGACAACCGTTCGGCTGGTCATCGAGGGCCGCGTCCAGGGCGTCTGGTTTCGCGGCTGGGCGGTGGAGACCGCCACCAGCCTGAACCTTGACGGTTGGGTCCGCAACCGCAGCGACGGCAGCGTGGAGGCCGTGTTGCAGGGGCCGGGCGAGGCCGTCTCCCGCATGATCGAGTCCTGCCGCGAGGGACCGCCCGCCGCCCGTGTGAGCCGTCTGACGCCTGTGTCCGCGCCCCGCATCACGGACCCGGGTTTCCATCAGCGCCCCACGCTCTGACCCCACCCCCGGCGGCGCTGGCGCTTCGGCGCGCACGCCGGAGAGGTTTGGTTTGGGTCGGACCGGACAAGACGCTACAGTGAAGCGTCGCCTTGCCTGCGGCCCCCATGCCCGCCCCGGCTGCCTTTCCCGGAGAGTCCCTTGCCCGTTTCGCCTGCCTCTACCGCCCCCTCCAGGCCCGATCCGACCGCATCCCGGTATCGCGTTTGGCCCGGGACGCCGCACAACCTTGGAGCCACCTGGGATGGCTCCGGGACGAACTTCGCGCTGTTCTCGCGCCATGCCACGGCAGTTGAACTGTGCCTGTTCGACGAGACGGGTGCCAACGAGATCGCCCGCATTCCCCTGCCGGAGCACACCCACGAGGTCTGGCACGGCTATTTGCCGGACGTGCGCATCGGCCAGTTGTACGGATTTCGCGTCCATGGCCCCTATGCCCCGGAAGAGGGGCACCGCTTCAACCCCAACAAGCTGCTGCTGGACCCCTACGCCAAGGCCCTGGTCGGCGACGTGATCTGGGACGATTGCCTGTTCGGCTATCAGGTCGGCCACCCCGACGCCGACCTGTCGTTCTCCGAGACCGACAGCGCCCCCTGCATGCCGAAGTGTCAGGTGGTGGATACCGCGTTCACCTGGAACGAGCCGCTGAACCATCGCCCCTGGCACGAAACCATCCTGTACGAACTGCATGTGCGCGGCTTCACCAAACAGCATCCCGAGGTCCCGGCCCCCCTGCGCGGCACCTTCGCCGGCCTGGCCGAGGCGCCGGTGGTGGACTACCTCAGAAATCTGGGCGTGACCGCGATCGAGCTGTTGCCGGTTCATGCCTTCCTGCACGACCGACACCTGGTTGACCGAGGGCTGCGCAACTACTGGGGTTACAACTCCATCGGCTTTTTCGCCCCGCACCCGGAATACCTGAGCAGAGGCGGCCTGAACGAGTTCAAGATCTTCGTTCAGGTCATGCATGACGCCGGGATCGAGGTCATCCTTGACGTGGTCTACAACCACACGGCCGAGGGCAACCATCTTGGCCCCACGCTGTCGTTCCGAGGTATCGACAACGCCAGCTATTATCACCTGATGGGCGACAGTCCGCGCTATTATAACGACTTCACCGGAACCGGAAACGCCCTGGAGCTGCGTCACCGCAACGTCTTGCGCATGGTCACCGACTCGTTGCGCTATTGGGTCGAGGAAATGCGGGTGGACGGGTTCCGCTTTGACCTGGCGACCACGCTGGCGCGCGTCAACGGCGTTTATGATCCGCATGCGGGCTTTCTGGACGCGGTGGCGCAGGACCCCGTCCTGTCGCGCGCGCGCCTGATCGCCGAGCCCTGGGACACCGGCATGGGTGGTTATCAGGTCGGCGGGTTCCCCCCCGGCTGGGCCGAGTGGAACGATCGCTACCGCGACACCGTGCGCAAATTCTGGAAGGGCGACCACGGCCAGATGGCCGAACTGGCCTCGCGCCTGTCGGGCTCCGCCGACATCTTCGGCCACCAGGGCCGCAAGCCGTGGGCCAGCATCAACTTCGTGACCGCCCACGACGGTTTCACGCTGCACGACCTGGTCAGCTATTCCGACAAGCACAACGAGGCCAACGGCGAGGACAATCGCGATGGCCACTCCGACAATCACGCCTGGAACCATGGCGCGGAGGGACCGACGGACGACCCCGCCATCCTGGCCCTGCGGCGGCGCCAAAGCCGCAACCTGCTGCTTACCCTGATGATCTCGCAGGGTGTGCCGATGCTGGTCGCGGGCGACGAGTTCGGCCGCACTCAGCATGGCAACAACAACGCCTATTGCCAGGATACGCCGGTAAGCTGGCTGGACTGGGACGGCATCGACGACGCCGGTCGCGACCTGCAGGCCTTCACCCAGGCTCTGATCCGCCTGCGCGGCAAGCATCTGGTGTTTCACCGCTCGCGCTTTTTCCTGGGCGACGTGATCGCCGGCACCAGGGTCAAGGACGTGACCTGGCTGCGCCCCGACGGCCACGAGATGACCGACCAGGACTGGCATGATCCCAGCGCCAAGACGCTCGGCATGCTGCTGTCCGGAGAGGCCGGCATGACGCACCTGACCGAAAGCGGCGAACCGGAACCGGATCAGACGTTCCTGGTCTGGTTGAACGCCTCGCACCTGGATATCACCTGCCACAACCCGGCCCCGCCCGCCGGCCACCGCTGGCGCGTGGTGGCGGATACGATGGCGGCGGCGCCCCGACACAACGCCGCCGGCGCGCGCACCGTCGGCAAGCGAACCGGCGCCATGTCCAAGAAGGGGCGGGTCCATGTCGCCGCCCGCTCATCCCTGATCCTGGTCCGTTCGGAAGACAGCGAACGGGCCGATACGCCCCACGCCGTCTCCAGTCCCCTGACCCGACCCACCACCTGAGGCAGGCAGAGGCCGACCGGCGGCGCCGCCGCTTGCTTCATCCAACCGCACAGGACCGCAGCGTGCCATGACCGCCCACCGTGCCCGCCACGCCATGCCGTTCGGCGCCACCGTTCTGCCCGAGGGCGGCGTCCGCTTCGCCCTGTGGGCGCCGGATGTAGCGTCCGTCGTCCTGGAAACCCTCGCCGGCCCCAACGCCGACAGCCTGACCGTATGC
>CAYFTQ010000304.1:0-1176 GCA_964346035.1 uncultured Roseospira sp.
GCCCATCGTGGTGCTGACGCTGTCGCCCGAGGCGGAGGTGGCCGAGCG
Source organism: uncultured Roseospira sp. (assembly GCA_964346035.1). Classification (GTDB taxonomy): domain Bacteria; phylum Pseudomonadota; class Alphaproteobacteria; order Rhodospirillales; family Rhodospirillaceae; genus Rhodospira. Next base: position 49 of record CAYFTQ010000304.1, read on the forward strand.
CTGGACCGACGCCGGCCTGCATGCCGTCGCCAAAGAACTGCTGCTGGAGTTGGTCAAGGTGCAGGACGTCGGCCTGACCTTCATCGTCGGCGGCCGACCCGACCAGATCCGGGTGGAGCCGGTGCCCGAACGCCTCGCCATGTACGGCATCACCCTGAACCGGCTGGTCGAAAAGCTGGAACACGCCAACCGCTCGTTCCGGCTGGGCCGCCTGCGCGAGGCCGGCGAAAGCGTGCCCGTGATCGCCGGCCAGACCCTTCAGGGCGTGGCCGATATCGGCGATCTGCTGCTGACCACTCACGACGGCCGCCCGGTCTATGTCAAGGACGTGGCCGACATCGTCGTGGGCACCAGACCCGAGGAACACCGCGTCTGGCAAATCGAGCCGGCCGGCGGCACGGCGCATGGCGATCCAGGCGAACACAACGCGACCGGCGGCACACCACCGGTCACGGACGGCACCATTTCCGCCACGCCGGCGGTCTCGGTCGCGCTCGCCAAGCGCAAGGGCGCCAACGCCGTGGTCGTGGCCGACACCATCCTGGAGCGGCTGGAGACCCTGAAGGGCCGCGTCATTCCCGACGGCGTCCGGGTCGAGGTGACCCGCAACTACGGCGAAACCGCGCTGGAAAAGTCCAACGAACTGCTGTTTCACCTGGGACTGGCGACGGTCTCCATCGTGCTGTTGATCACGCTGGCCATCGGCTGGCGCGAAGGCATCGTGGTCGCCCTGGTCATTCCGACCACCATTCTGCTGACGCTTTTCGCCGCCTGGATCATGGGCTATACCATCAACCGGGTCAGCCTGTTCGCGCTCATCTTCTCCATCGGCATCCTGGTCGATGACGCCATCGTGGTGGTGGAGAACATCGCCCGCCATTGGGCCATGAGGGACGGCCGCTCGGTCCTGCAAAAAGCCATCGAAGGCGTGGCCGAGGTCGGCAATCCGACCATCGTGGCAACCCTGACCATCGTTGTCGCCCTGCTGCCGATGATGTTCGTCTCCGGCCTGATGGGGCCGTACATGAGTCCCATCCCCGCCAACGCCTCGGCGGCCATGATCTTCTCGTTCTTTGTCGCCGTCATCCTGACGCCCTGGCTGCTGCTGAAGGTCGCCGGGCGCCGCGC
>CAYFTQ010000304.1:1276-3966 GCA_964346035.1 uncultured Roseospira sp.
GACGAGGAAGGCCGCCTGGGGCGCCTGTATCGCCGCATCGCCGCCCCGGTGCTGAAAAGCCGCTGGCGTGCCTGGGCCTTCCTGCTGACGGTCGGCGTGGCCACCATCGTCGCCTGCCTGCCGTTCTATACCACCGACGTCACGGTCAAGCTGCTGCCGTTCGACAACAAGTCCGAAATACAGGTCGTTTTGACCCTGCCCGATGACGCCACGCTGGAGGAGACCGAACGGGTCCTGATGGACGCCGCCCGGCGCCTGACCGACCTGCCGGAACTGACCTCGATGCAGTTGCATGCCGGCACGGCGGCGCCGTTCAACTTCAACGGCCTGGTGCGCCACTACTACCTGCGCGCGGCGCCCAACATGGGCGACCTTCAGGTCAACCTGACGCCCAAGCATCACCGCGAGCGCGCCAGCCACGCCATCGCCCTGGATGTGCGTGAGCGCCTGGCGGACCTGGACCTGCCAGAGGGCGCGGCGCTGTCGGTGGTCGAGGTGCCGCCCGGTCCGCCCGTCATGGCGACCCTGCTGGCCGAGATCTACGGCCCCGACGCGGAGACCCGGCGCCAGGTGGCCGAGGTGGTCAAGGGCATCTTCCGCGATGTCGATTTCATCGTCGATCTGGACGATTCCTGGGGCGACCCGGCCCAGCGGCTGCGTCTGGCCATCGACCAGGAGGCGCTGGAGTATCACGGCGTCGAGGAAGAGGCCGTCTATGACACCCTGGGCGCCCTGCTGGGCGGGGTATCGGTCGGCTATTCCCATCGCGGCCACGGCATCGACCCTGTCGAGATCGCCGTGCGGCTGCCCAAAAGCGGCCTGACCCCGGGCGAGGCCCTGCTGACCACGCCGGTCCCGGGTGCGAACGGCATCGTGGAGTTGGGCGATGTGGTGACCACCTCGCGCGAGATGGCCTCGCACACCCTGTTTCGCCGCGATGGCTATTTCGTCGAGATGGTCATGGCCGAACTGGCCGGCCGCTTCGAGGCGCCCATCTACGGCATGCTTGAGGTCCAGGACCGAATCGACGCCTACGACTGGGACGCCGCCGGGCTGCCCAAGCCGGCCATCAAGCTGCACGGCCAGCCCGAGGACACGGCCGAGCCCACCTTGCTGTGGGACGGGGAATGGGAGATCACCTTCGTCACCTTCCGCGACATGGGCGCGGCCTTCGGTGTCGCCATCCTGGGCATCTATCTGCTGGTGGTGGCCCAGTTCGGTTCGTTCAAGGCGCCGCTGGTGATCCTGACGCCGGTGCCGCTGACCCTGATCGGCATCGTTCTGGGGCACTGGGCCTTCGACGCCCCGTTCACGGCCACCTCGATGATCGGCTTCATCGCGCTGGCCGGGATCATCGTGCGCAACTCCATCCTGCTGGTGGACTTCATCCGACAACGCCAGCCGGAGGCGTCGTGCCTGCGCGAGGCCCTGCTGGATGCCGGCGCCATCCGCTTCAAGCCGATCCTGCTGACCGCGCTGGCGGCCATGATCGGGGGGGCCTTCATCCTGGCCGATCCGATCTTCGAAGGGCTGGCGCTGTCGCTGGTGTTCGGCCTGGCCTCAAGCACCGCGCTGACGCTGTTGGTGATTCCGGCGATCTATGTGGCCCTGCGTGACGATGGCACGCCGTTCCCACCGAAACCGGCTGCGGCCGGGCCGTCCCCCGCGCGTCGACAGTAATGCACCGACAAAGACAAGGGAGCCAACCGTCAGCGCACGAGGCCAGTATTCATGCATCAACGTTCCGAACTCAGGCGGACGCCTTCGTTCGGGTCGATGGACTAGGCTGTACGCGCGAAACGGGGGATGGCGCTGGCCGGAACCAGGGCCAGGCCACGCGCCTCGGCCCGGGGCAGCCAGTCGCGCAGCGCGGCGACGGTGGCATCGCGCGGGTGCCCGATGGCGACGGCGTGGCCGTGGGCTCGGGCGATCCGCTCCAGGGCGCCAAGCTGGCGCTCGACCGCCGCGCGGTGCGGGTCGTGGTCCAGGAAGACGGTCCGCTCCAGGAACGGCACCCCGGTCGCGGCAGCCAGACGCGGGGCCACGGACCCCCCCGTTGTGCGGCTGTCCAGGAACAGCAGGCCGCGCCGGCGGGTCGTTTCCAGAACCACCCGCATGCCGGCGGCATGGGCCGTAAAGCGCGATCCCATATGGTTGTTCAGGCCGACATGGCCGTCGAAGGCGGCCAGGGCGCGCTCCAGCCGGCGGCGGATTTCAGCCCCGTCCTGCCCTACGCGCAGGGCCCCCGGACCGGGGTCGATATCGGAGTCGCCCGGCTGCATCGGCATGTGAACCATCAGCTCGTGCCCGACCGCGCGGCCGGCCGCCGTCTGCGCGGGCAGGGCCTGGGCATAGGCCAGATAGGACAGGGTGAGCGGTCCCGACAGGGCGGTGACCTGGGCGGTGCGGCGTCGGTCGAGGCCGAGATCGTCGATAACGATGGCCACCATAGGCCGCTGGCCGGGATGGGGCACCGTCACAGCGTGCGCCAGCCAGGAGGGAGCACGAACCATCGCCGGCGGCCGCGCCACCGTGGCGGAGACCGCGACCGGTGCCGGGGTCGGCGACGGGGTCGGCCGCGGTGAGGAAGTCCGGGCTGGCGCGGATGCCCGGGTCGCGGTTGGGGTCGGGGGCGCCGGCTGATGCGCGGCGGTGACGATCTGGGGGTCCGGCAGGACCACGCGCGACGG
>CAYFTQ010000305.1:0-3964 GCA_964346035.1 uncultured Roseospira sp.
AATAGGCGATGTCCGGCAGCAGGGCGCGCGCCTCGCCCATACCCTCGGGGTCGAACGCGCGCACGCTGGCCCCGGCCTCCAGCAACGCCGGCACGATATCCAGACTGGGGGCGTCGCGCATGTCGTCGGTATTGGGCTTGAAGGTCAACCCCAGGATGGCGATGGCCTTGCCGGCCACATCGCCGCCGCAGGCGGCGATGATGCGCTCCGCCATGGCCCGCTTGCGTCGGGTGTTGATGTCCACGACGGTCTCGACGATGCGCAGGGGGCTGCCGGCCTCGCGCGCCGTGGTAACCAGGGCCAGCGTGTCCTTGGGGAAACAAGAGCCGCCATACCCCGGGCCGGCGTGCAGGAACTTGCGCCCGATGCGGCCGTCCAGACCGATGCCGCGCGCCACGTCATGGACGTTGGCGCCCACCTTCTCGCACAGATCCGCGATCTCGTTGATGAAGGTGATCTTCGTGGCCAGGAAGGTGTTGGCCGCGTACTTGGTCATCTCCGAGCTTTCCAGCGTGGTGAACAGGATCGGCGTTTCGATCAGATAGAGCACGCGGTAGAGCTGGCGCATGACCTCGCGGGCCCGTTCGCTTTCGGTGCCGATGACCACCCGGTCGGGGCGCATGAAGTCCTGGATGGCGGAGCCCTCGCGCAGGAACTCGGGGTTGGAGACAACATCGAAGTCGGCTTCCGGGCGCTCCTCGCGAATGATGCGGGCGACCTCGCGGCCGGTGCCGACGGGTACCGTGGATTTGGTGACCACGACCGTATAGCCGGTCAAGGCGCGCGCGATCTCGCGCGCGGCGGCATGGACATAGCTGAGGTCGGCGTGGCCGTCGCCGCGCCGGCTGGGCGTGCCGACGGCGATGAAAACGGCGTCCGAGGCGGCCACCGAGCTGGGCAGGTCGGTGGTAAAGGACAGTCGGCCGGCGGCCACATTGCCGGACACCATGGCCTCCAGCCCCGGTTCGTAGATCGGGATCTCGCCGGCCTTCAGGCGATCGATCTTGGCCGTGTCCTTGTCAACGCAGGTCACGTCCACGCCGAATTCCGAAAAGCAGGTGCCCGAAACCAGGCCGACATAGCCGGTTCCGATCATGGAGATGCGCATGTCCGACGGGTCCCTTCCTGAAGGCCAAAGGCGCGAACCGACCAAGCGGGTCCGGCGCCCGTTCTAGCGCACTGACAAAGACACGCGAGCCATCTGTCAGCGCACTAGACCATTCTTTATACATCAACTTCCCGAACTCAGTGGCTGTCCGGAATGCCATTCGGTACACAGCCTATGGCACGTCGTACCGGATGGAAGCTACACCATATTGCGGTTTTCGAAACTATCCGGACGGGCTCTCAGACGTGCCGGATGACAAGCACCGAACAGTTGGCGTGGCGCACCACCCGGGCGGCGTTCGGCCCCAGCAGATAGTCGCGCAGCTCGGGCCGGTGGGCGCCGATGACGATCAGGTCAATGGCGCGCTGCTCGGCCATCGAGAGAACGGCCTCGTAGACGTTGCCCTCGCCCACCAGGTGATTGACCGTCATGTCCTGGGGCACGCCCTGCGCGGCACGCTCGCGCAGACGCCCCATGACCATGCTGGCCATCTGTTTCTCGTACCCGCTGGGAAAGAACTGACCGACGATGCTCATGCCGAAGTCGGGGACCACGGTCATGACATCAAGGCGGGCCTGCCATTGCCGCGCCAGATCGACGGCGGTGGGATAGGTCCTCTCCCAGTCGAAGGTCGCGTCGAGATCCACCGACACAAGGATTCTGTTGAACATCACGAGGGAACTCCGGAGACTGCACCAGGGACAGCGCGCGACGTGCCGGCGGCACATCGGCGGCCCCGCGCCGACCAGCTTAGCGCAGGGGCGTGCGCACGCAACCGTCCTCATGGTGCCGCCGCGCGGCCATAAGGCGGCCCGCCGACCCGGCGTTAACAGAGCGATTGCGCCCGCTGGGGGGATCGTTTATGGTCCCGCCTTCGCCGCCCCGCCGGACGGGGCCGCGCGTCTGCGCCCGTAGCTCAGCTGGATAGAGCGTCGGCCTCCGGAGCCGAAGGTCAGGGGTTCGAATCCCTTCGGGCGCGCCATTCCTCGACTCTTCACGATCCCGGCATCGACGCCACACCGCCCGCGATCAGCGGGCCTTGGGCGAGATCATGACCATGAACGGGATTTCGCCGTGCGCCAGCAGAAGCGCGCCGGTCGCCGTGACCACCTTAAGCTCCCGGTTCTTGAAGGCCGAATAGATCTCGTAAGCGACATCTTCCTTCGGCAACTCGACATGATCGACGTATTCCATGAACCTGGCGATCAGCTCGCTCCGAGGGCGCTCGAACAGCGACTCGTCGGCCTCGAATTCATAGGTGGCGTCGGGTCCATCGGCGGCATCGATCATCTGTGCCTGATAGGTGATGGTGGCCATGACCCTGGGTCTCCTCCTGGCGCGAAACGGGGCGGCGGCGGCCGCGCCGTTACCGTAGGGCATGGACGGAGGAAAGACACAAGCACGCGGCGTCGCGGCCGATGAATTTCATCGAACCGCAACACCGGCTTGGGCGGCGGGTCCTGCTCCGGGCCGGGCCGGGCGGCCTAGCCCGGACTTCTTTCTTGACGGCGCGATGCCAGCCAGCGCCCGAGGACGAAGTCCAGCGACAGCGGCCCCGGCCCGCGCAGCAGGATCAGCAGCAAAGCCGCCGCCCACAGGGCGTGATCGGGCCAACTGCCGGGGTAGACGAACACCTGGATCACGAGCGTCATGACCAGCAGCGCGCCGGCGGACAGACGCGAGAACAGCCCCAGCACCAGCAGCACGGGGAAGACGTGTTCCGCCACCGTGGCCACGTGCGCGGCCAGATTGGGGTCGAGCAGCGGCACCTTGTATTCTTCCTGGAACAGGAAATAGGTTCCCGACGAGATCGACCAGTCGCCCGTCACCTTGGTCTGGCCGGAGCGCCAGAACACCCCGGCGACGCCGACGCGGGCGACCAAACCGACGATCCAGATCGGAATACCGTTGGCCAGCGTGGTCAGGCCGCCCCACAGGCGGGCCGCAGGATGCGCGTGGACAGGGACGGTGGCGGGCGCGGCGGATTCTTCAGCGGCGGTCATGGCGGCGGGGTCTCCCTTTGTTGATCTTGCACCAGGCGACGCGAAGAGTGCCCCTTGCGACGCCCGGCCGGCGGGTCTCATGTCCACAGAGGCTGGCTGACGGGGTAGCCAAGGGCGTCGGCGTCGGCATCGCCCCCGGCGGCCGTGACGGCGCCGCGCGGCACCGCCACCTCGATCAGCAGGCCAAGGGACAGCACCGTGCCAAGCGCGGCGGTCAGGTTGAACGCCGTGCCGGCCCGGCTGCCGGCGGCGGCGGCGGTTTCCAGGGTCTGGCCTATCTCCAGCGCGAACAGCAGCGACAGCGTGCCCTGGTCCGCACGCGCCATGCGGACCGAGTCGTGCGGCCGGCACAGCAGCACGGTGGCCGGGTCGCCGTCCAGGGAAACGGTCTCGCCCTCGGGCCAGTCCGGCTGGTGCATGGCCCAGATTCGGTCCACCGGCCAGGCCGAGACGACGAAGCGGAAAGAGGGATGGACGCCGCACCGCGCCATCGGGAACAGGTGCGGCGGCACGGCGTCGAGCGTCTCTTGCGGGACCGGGCGGGCCTGGGCGGCGTGTTGGGCGCTCAGCCGGGCCCATTCCAGGCGGGCCACGTCGGGCAGATAGGCCAGGCCGGATGCCGGCCCGTATCCGGAGAGGAAATCCGCGAACCGGTCGCCATAGCCGGTCAGGATCGGGTGGCGCGGCGGGCTCTGGCGAGCAAAGGCCCGCGCCGCCTGGGTGAAGAAGGCCCCGCCCACCAGGGCGCGGACGACGGGAAAGTTCGCCTCCAGAACCTCGATCAGGCTGACCATGGTGTTGTTGCGATGGATCGCGACCCGCTGGACGGGGTCCAGGCCGCCTCCCTCGATCC
>CAYFTQ010000306.1:0-3961 GCA_964346035.1 uncultured Roseospira sp.
AAACGCCCGTATTCTTGTCGCCCCACGCCTTCATGATCACCTCTTCCAGGCCCATGTCAGCCATGGGCGTGTCCTTGGTGAGGTTGTTCAGGTTGGTGACATAGGTGTTGTGGTGCTTGCCGTGGTGGAAATCCAGCGTCTGCGCCGACATGTGCGGCTCCAAAGCTGCCTTGTCATAGGGCAGCGGGGGAAGTTCGAATGCCATATTGTGCCTCGTGGGTGAAAGTGCGTAACCAAAACCGGTTGTCCCGGCCCGTCATGCAGATAGGAAGACGGGGCGAGACTGTGAAGTCTGGAATCCATCCAGCCGGCCCGCACCCGGGCCGCGCGCCCGGCGCCCGGCCATGAGCGGAGGCGCCCCGCGCGGCGCCTCCGGCCCCAGCACGGCCGCCGACCTGACGCGCCGGCTGGACCGGGACCGCCATGTCCTGGCGATGCTTATGCCGCCGGAGCGGCGCCCGGCCGTGCTGGCCCTGTTCGCCTTCAACATCGAGACCGCGCGCATCGCCGACCTGGTCCGTGATCCGATGATCGGGGCGCTGCGGTTGCAGTACTGGCGCGACATCGTCGCCGCCGGGGCAGACCGGACGCCTCCGGCTGCGGCGCGCGGCAATCCGGTCGCCGAGGCACTGGCGACGGACACGCTGCCGGGCCTGCCCGCAGACGCCCGCGCCCGACTGCTGGACCTGCTGGCGGCGCGGCTGGACGACCTGACCCCGGACCCCCCGCCCGACACGGCCGCAGCACGGGCGCTGGCGGCACGCACATCGGGCGCGCTGGCGGTGGTGAACGCGGCCCTGCTGGGCGCCGTCGATGCCGACAGCCAGCGGCGCGCCGAGGCTGTGGGAACCGCCTGGGGCCTGCTGGGGCTGGCCCGCGCAACGCCGGCCCTGCTGGCGCGCGGACGCCATCGCCTGCCGGCGGATGTGGCCGGTCAGAGGCCCGGAGCCTCGGGCGTGCGTGCCGGCGTCGCGGCGCTGGCCGACGCGGCATGGGCCGAGCTGGGCGGCCTGGCAACCCGGAACGGCCAAGCGGACCGCCGGCTGAAGCCCGTGCTGGCGCAGGCCGCGCATGCCCGCGTGCTGCTGTGGCGACTGCGACGCGCGGGCCATGATCCGGCGGCGTCCGTCGTCGCTGGTCGGCCGGTCCCCGTGCTGCGCCTGCTGCTGGCGCGGACATGGCCGGACGGGACCGCATGAGGGTCTCGCCATTCGTGTCCAGCCCCCGGTTCGGAGCCCTTCCCTGTTGCGGACGGCTCCGGACTGTTATGCAAGCCGCGCGCTTCCGTTACCGCCGTCGATGCGTTATCTCGCGCCTCTTGACGGGCGGGGCGAACCGACGCTAAAATTGAACTTGAAGGTGGGCCTATAGTGCGCTGGTATGACATAAAAACGCGGTTCTTTTAGAAGTCGTCCGGATAAAGCGCACGCCAGGCCGATCCGGCGCCCCACGAGACGAAACCCGGATCAAGGGCTTGCCAGAAATCAGGCCAGTCGATAGGGTCGCGAAAACTTTTAGGGATTTTGCAGGTAACCGTGACGCGACCTGCCCGCGCGGGCACCTTTCGCGCCACAGGCGGAATGGAGGACGACATGAAGCGGGACATGGGATCGGCAGGGCAGCATACCGCCGGCGTCGTGGCCGTGGTGGCCCTCAGCATGGTAATCCACGTTGGTCTGGTAACGGGATCGTTCTTGCTGGGCGACGCACGGACGCCGTCCGCGATGGATGACGGCGCGACCCCGACCATTGCCGCTCCGGACTCCCCCGTTTGGGGCCGCGCCGTGCTCAGGCTGAACGGCATGCACTGATCGCGGCGGCGCCCGCAAGCGGCGGCGCCGCCTCCTTTCCGCGCGGACACCACCGCCGGGAACCGGCCACCGGCGCCCGGCGGGGTCCGATGGCCCCTGGACCCAACCGTCCCCCTGTCGCGTTCCGCCTTTGCGTTTGCCTGGCGGGTGGCGCTAAAAACCCTCTCCATCGGTCGGTTCAACGCGGACCGGCCGGCCCGAAGGCCAAGGAGGGGACGCCGCCGCCATGCGCGACCAAAGCACCAAGTATTTTCTCAGCGAAGACCGCCTGCCCAAGGCATGGTACAACCTCGCCGCCGATCTGCCCGGCCCGGTTCCGCCGCCCGTCCATCCCGGCACCGGCCAGCCGATGGGGCCGGACGATCTGGCGCCGCTGTTCCCCATGGGCGTGCTGGAACAGGAGGTCAGCCAGGAACGCTGGATCGACATTCCCGACCCGGTCCGCGATGTCTACCGCCTGTGGCGTCCCTCGCCGCTGGTGCGGGCGCGCCGTCTGGAACAGGCCCTGGACACCCCGGCGCGCATCTTTTTCAAGTACGAGGGCGTCAGCCCCGCCGGCAGCCACAAACCCAATACGGCCGTGGCACAGGCGTTCTATAACCAGCAGGAAGGCGTCACCAGGCTTTCGACCGAGACCGGCGCCGGCCAATGGGGCAGTTCGCTGGCCTTCGCCGGGCAGATCTTCGGCCTGTCGGTCGAGGTCTACATGGTTCGCATCTCGTTCAACCAGAAACCCTACCGCCGCGCCCTGATGGAAACCTACGGCGCCACCTGCATCCCCAGCCCGTCACCGCACACCGCCGCCGGTCGTGCCATCCTTGAGCGCGACCCGGAGTCCAACGGCTCGCTCGGCATCGCCATCTCCGAAGCGGTGGAGATCGCCGCCAGCCGCGACGATACCAAGTACGCGCTCGGCAGCGTTCTGAACCATGTCTGCCTGCACCAAACCGTCATCGGCGAGGAAGCCATGCTCCAGATGGAGATGGCCGACGCCGAGCCGGACATTGTCATCGGCTGCGTCGGCGGCGGCTCCAACTTCGCCGGGCTGGCCTTCCCCTACATGCGGGAGGCGCTGAAGGGCAAGTCGGTCCGCTGCATCGGGGTCGAGCCGACCTCCTGCCCGACCCTGACCAAGGGGCCACTGGCCTATGATTTCGGCGACACGGGCCAGCTCACCCCGCTGATGAAGATGCACACCCTGGGCTCGGGCTTCATGCCGCCGGGCACCCACGCCGGCGGGCTGCGCTATCACGGCATGGCGCCCATGGTCAGCGCGGCGCTGGAGCACGGCCTGATGGAGGCGCGCGCCTATCAGCAGACGGAATGCTTCGAGGCCGCCGTGCGCTTCGCCCGCGCCGAGGGCATCGTGCCGGCCCCCGAATCGTCGCACGCCATCAAGGCGGTGGTGGACGAGGCCCTGCGTTGCAAGAAAGAGGGCAAGGCCGAGACCATCCTGTTCAACCTGTCCGGCCACGGCCATTTCGACATGCAGGCCTATATGGACTACTTCGCCGGCAAGATGACCGACGCGCCGTTCGACGACGCCGCCCTGAGGGCCTCGCTCGCCGACCTGCCAAAAGTGGCGCTGTAGCGGTCAGCGGTCGCGACCGGCCCCGGTTTCCGACACGACCAGGCCACCGGCCCTTGTTCCGACCCGCAGGGACAAGGGCCGGGCTCTGCCAGGATCTGTTCACAGGCTGGCGACGCGGTCACCGGGCGCCTGCGGTCCGTCAACCGGGCGCCCTGCCCCGAAGCGGTGCCCGGCCGGCGCTGATCTCCAGCACCGGCCGCGAGACCGTTCGACCCGTGGCCGGCCGGGGGTCAGTTCTTGTCCTTGTCCACCAGGCGGTTGGCGCCGATCCATGGCATCATGCCGCGCAGCTTCTCGCCCACCTCCTCGATGTTGTGTTCGGCATTCAACCGCCGTGTGGCCTTGAACTCCGGCTGGCCGGCCTTGCATTCCTGAATCCACTGGCTGGTGAAGCGGCCGCTCTGGATGTCGGTCAGGATGCGCTTCATCTCGGCCTTGGTCTCGGCATTGATGACGCGCGGACCAGACACATAATCGCCGTACTCGGCCGTGTTGGAGATCGAGTAGCGCATGTTGGCAATGCCGCCCTCATAGATCAGATCGACGATCAGCTTGACCT
>CAYFTQ010000307.1:0-3923 GCA_964346035.1 uncultured Roseospira sp.
CCGCGCCGGCGCCGCCGCCGCCGCCAGCCGACCGCCCTTGATGGCGGACAGGAAACGCCGCACGGTGTTGATCTCGCCGATGGCCGCGCCGGCGCGCAGCAGTGCCGTGGTCACCGCCTGCTTGTCGGCGAAGGGCACGGCATCCGGCGGCAGCGCCAGCAGCGCCGAACCGCCCCCGGACACCAGGCACAGAACCAGGTCCTCCGGCCCCAGGCCGGACACCAGCCGCAGGATTTCTGCGGCGGCGGCGCGACCATGCTCGTCGGGGACCGGATGGCCGGCCTCCACGACCCGCACGGCGCGGGTCGGCGCGCCATGGCCGTGGCGGGTGATGACCAGGCCCTCCAGCGCCTCCGGGCCACCCGGCCAGTGCGCCTCGACCGCACGCGCCATCGCCGCAGCGGCCTTACCGGCGCCGACCACCACGGTGCGGCCGCGCGGCGGCGGCGGCAGATGCGGCGGCACCACGCGGGCCGGGTCGACGGTGGCGACGGCGGCGTCAAACAGCGCCCGCAGGAAGGCGCGGGGATCGGCGGTCGAGGTCATGGCGCCCTCAGGACGGTGACGAGGCGGACGGCGGCGGTGGCGGGGCGCCGGACGCAGGGGCCGGAGCGGACCCGACGGCGGCCATGTGTGCGCTGCCGCGACGGGCCATCAAGATGCCGCCCAGGATGACGACAGCGCCGGCGGCCTGCAAGGGGGTCAGCGGCTCCGACAGGATCAGCCAGCCCAGCAAGGCCGCCACGGCCGGTTGCAGCAGCAGGCTGACGCTGCCGAACGCCGGCGGCAGATGTGCCAGCGCAAAGGCGATCGCACCCTGGCCGCCGGCATGCGACAGCCACGCCAGCCCAAGCAGGATGCCCAGGGCGTACAGCGTGGGAATACCCAGGCTCTCGCCGTTCAGCAGGCTCAACCCCAACAGCCCCCACGCAGTGTGAGGGGTGCTCCAGGCCATCACGACCGCCGTCGGAAAGCGCGATCGGGACCAGCCGATACCAAGGATATAGGCGCCGTAGAACACGGCTGTCTGAACCCCCAGCAGGTCACCGACGATCTGGTCGGGCGCCCCCACGCTCAGGCTGTCGGCGACCAGAACGCCAACCCCGGCGATGGCGATGGCCAGCCCGCCCACGAACAGCCAGGTGGGACGCTGGCGGAAGAACAGCCACGCGCCGGCGGTCACGAACACCGGCGCCAGATTGGCCAGCACGGTCGAGTTGGCGACCGAGGTATACTGAAGCGCCCAGTGCCAGGACGCCAGGTCGCCCGAGAACGCCAGCCCCGGCAGAGCCAGCATGAGGTGATCGCGCGCGCTCTCCGGACGGCTCTTGCGGCGGGCCGATGGTGCCGCCGGACGGGCCGTGGTCAGCGCCACCAGCATCAGGACCGGCCAGGCAAGACCGGCGCGATAAAAGGCGGTCGCGGTCGGCTCCAGCACCGACAGCTTGGCCAGCACGGGCGAAAAGCCGATCAGCACCGCGCCCAGCAGCAACAGCGGCAAGGCGCGGCGGGCTTGCGCATCCTCGCCCAGCATGGCGTCGGCCAGACCGGCGGCGGGTCCGGACGGAGGCGCCTCGGGCGCGAGCGGCTGGGGCGGCTGGCGCCGTGACCTGGTCATGGCCGATGCTAGCGCCGCGCCCGCCAGGCCACCGAATACAGGTCGAAGCGGCGGTCCCGCAGGTTCTGCACCGTGCCGCTCTGGCGCGCGGTGGCCAGGTCCTCCATGCGCAGGTCGGCGAAGGCGACCATCTCGACGTTCGGCGTCGTGTCGGCGGCGACGCCGTCACGCGCGAACGGCATGTCGCACGGCGTCAGGATGCAGCTTTGCGCATACTGGATGTCCATGTTCTCGACATTGGGCAGGTTGCCCACGTTGCCCGACATAACGACGTAACACTGGTTTTCCACCGCCCGCGCCTGACAGCAGTAGCGCACCCGCAAATAGCTTTGCCGCTCGTCGGTGCAAAACGGCACGAACAGGATCTGCGCGCCCTGGTCCACCAGATGGCGCGACAGTTCGGGGAACTCGCTGTCGTAGCAGATCAGCACACCGATGGGCCCGCAGTCGGTCATGATGGTATCGACGCTGTTGCCGCCCTCGATGTTCCACCAATAGCGCTCGTTCGGCGTCGGGTGGATCTTGACCTGCTGGTGGACGGAGCCGTCGCGCAGGCAGACATACGAGATGTTCAGAATCTCGCCCGACTCCGCACGGGTCGGATGGGACCCGCCGATGATGTTGATGTTGTAGCTGACGGCCAGCCGGCTCAGCAGTTCTTTCAGCGGCTCGGTATAGCGCGTCAGGGTGGCGATGGCTTCTGTCGAGGGAATACGCTGGTTTTCGATCGAAAGCAATTGCAGCGTAAACAATTCAGGGAAGACCACGAAATCGGCCCGATAGTCCGCCACCACGTCCACGAAGTACTCGACGTTGTGGCCGAATTCCTCGAACGACCGCACCCTGCGTTGCTGGTACTGCACGATGGACACGCGAACCGTGCGCTGGCTGTGGCGCCCGCGTGCGCCGCGTCCGCCGTTGGCCTCGCCGACATGCTTCGGGTTGCGCCAGACCAGATGGGCGGCGTGACCGAGGGATTCGCGATCCGAAGGCAGGTAATCCCGCAGCACCCCGATGGGCTCGAAGCCGTTGCGCATCTGGAACGACAGCACGGGGTCGCGCATGCGGCGCTCACGCACGGCCTCGACATACGCCTCGGGCGAGCCGACCTTCTTGATGCGCCGATGCAGCGCCGGCAGCCGGCCGCCGAACACGATGCCCTTCAGGCCCAGGCGCTGGCACAGGCTTTTGCGCTGGGTGTACAGACGTTGGCCGATGCGATAGCCGCGATAGGCCGGATCGACGAACACTTCCATGCCGTAGAGCCATTCGCCCTCCGGATCATGGCGCGAGGCCAGCCCGCCGCCGGTGATCTCGCTCCAGGTATGGCGGGCGAATGCCTCCGCTTCGCTGATACGGAAGGTGGCGCAATAGCCGACGATCCGGCCCTCGAAGACGGCCACGAACTGGCCCTCGGAAAAGTGCTGCATCTGGCCGCGCAGGTGCGAGGTGCTGTACGGCGCCACATCCGGATAGACCTCGGCGCACAGGGCCCGGACGGCCTCGATGTCGTTCAACGTGGCCTGGCGCACGACAAGGCGCGGTGTGCGTTCGTCGTCGCTGTCCGGTGAAGCGGGAACCTGCGGGTCAGTCATGAAGAGGTCCTTTTCGTCGGCGGCGGGATCGGAGGCCATCCCACCCTGCCCCGGAACGCACTGGACCCCCGCGCGAGGGGGGGTCCAGGCAGAGACGCGATCGTGGGATGGACGCGAGCGCGCGTCCTCAGCCGCGCAGACGACGCACGGCGGTCCAGGCCATCGGCAGCACGGCGGCGGCGAGCGCGATCTTCAGCGCGGCGCCGGGCAGGAAGGGCAGCACGCCGGCGGTCCAGGCGGCCTCGGCCCCCACCAGGGTGCCCAGATAGGCGAACCCGAGGGCGAAGATCATCGCCGTGCCAAGGCTCATGCCGGCCAGGGTGCGCCAGACGGAGCGGTCCCAGCCGCGTTCGGCCAGCCAGCCCATAATGCCGGCGGCGACCAGGAAGCCGGCCAGATAGCCCCCGGTCGGACCCATCATGTAGGCCAGGCCGATGCCGCGTTCGGGCGCATTGGCGAACACGGGCAGACCGAAGGCGCCCTCGGCCAGGTACAGCGCCACCGTGGCCATGCCCAGGCGCCAGCCGAAAGCGGCGCCGATGACCAGCACGGCGAAGGTCTGCATGGTCATGGGGACCGGCCACATGGGCACCTGCACTTTGGCCGACAGGGTCAGCAGGGCGGTGCCGGCGACGGCCAGCAGCAGGGCGCGCAGCAGGGCCGGAACGGTACCGCCCCGGGCACGGCTCGGCCACAGGGCCTGCGCCAGG
>CAYFTQ010000308.1:0-3913 GCA_964346035.1 uncultured Roseospira sp.
GGGCAGCACCTTCGACAACCCGTCGACCCGCTGGCCCGACTTCGACGAAGCCATGCCGGTCCGTCCGGCGATCCAGGTGCTGGTGAAGACCGGCGGCGGCGCCATCGGCTGATCCTGACCGGTCCATCGCGGACCAAGACGCGGGCCGGTCGGAGAACCCCTCCGGCCGGCCCGTTGTCTGTTGCGATGACGTTTGCGTGACATCGACGCCCCATTGCGGGGAATCAAGGCACCCGAGCGGCTGTGTCGCAAGAATTGCGGCAACCGTGGCGACACGGGTTTGAGAGAGCCAGACGTTTCAAGGAGACCAAGCCATGACCGTCACCGATAGGACGCAGAGCGAAGCGCCGTCCCTGGCGCGCCGGACCCTGCTGGGCGCCCTGCCCGCCGGCGTGCTGGCCCTGCTGGCCGGCATCTTGCCGGGCGCCCGTCCGGCGGTCGCCAAGGCCGCGCCGGCCGCCGCCGATGAGGACTACGACCCGCTGGGGCAGGTCTGGCGCTGCACCTATAATGAATGCGATCCGTACTACTACCACCCGGAAAAAGGCGATCCCGAAAACATCACGGGCGATCACCCCATCCCGCCCGGCACCGCCTTCGAGGACCTGCCCGACGACTGGCTGTGCCCGGTCTGCGCCGCGCCCAAGCGCTGGTTCGTCAAGGAGGCCTGAAGGACCGCCCTCCGGCTCCCTACCGCGCCGCCACGCTCCATCCGCTCGGGACCACCACCAGGCAGGAGCGCTGGCGTGCGCGCAAGTCGCGGCAGGCCGCGCGTGCCTCGGCCTCGGTCTCCATGCCGACCAGGCGGGCGCGATACAAGGTGCGTTCGGCGGCCTGATGCGGCAGCACGCGAACGGACACCCCGACCGAGCGGCGGGCCAGCAGGCCGGCGGCGTCACGCGCGGCGTTGCGCGCCGTGGGCAACGAGCTGAAGGCCCCCACCTGCACGCCCCAGGTGCCTTCGGCGGCCGGCTCCGGCGCGGCGGGCGTGACCGTGGAGGGGCGAGCCGGGGTCATGGCCGTCTCGATCTCCGGCTTCGGCCGTGCCAGCAGGGTGGCGACCCCGTCGGGAATGGTGGCCGTCCCCAGGCTCGCGACCTGCGTTCCGGCCGCCTTTCCGGGCGGCAGCGCCGGCGGGATCGGGGGATTGGCAGAGGGCAGGTCGGGCCGCGCCACGACCCGGACGCGGTCACCGCCGGCGTTGGGCACATAGCTGGCCCGCGCGACCATGCCGAAGCCCTTGTCCATCAGTTCCTTCATATGGTCGTCACGGCTGCGGGCGCTACGTCCGCCATAGACCACCCCGATCAACCGCCGTCCGTCACGGATGGCTGAAAATGCCACATTGAATCCGGAGGCACGAATATAGCCGGTCTTCAGGCCGTCCGCGCCGGCATAGCGCTTCATCAGGTTGTTATGGGTGCCGTAGGTACGCCCGTTGTAGCTGAAGCGGGTGGTCGAAAAATAGTGGTAGTGGTGCGGAAAATGCCGCATCAGCGACAGCGCCAGCACCGCCATGTCACGCGCGGTGCTTTTCTGGCCGTTGTTGGGCAGGCCCGAGGCATTCCGAAACGAGGTCGAGCGCATGCCCAGGTCGCGCGCCTTGCGCGTCATCAGGCGGGCGAAGCCGACCTCGGTCTGACCCAGCGCCTCTGCCACCACGGTGGCAACATCATTGGCCGACTTGGTCATCAGGGCGCGAATCGCGTCCTGAACGGCGATCGTCTGCCCGACCTTTAGCCCCAGCTTGGACGGCGGCTGACCGGCCGCCCGGGCCGACACCGACAGGCGCGAGGACAGCGACAGCCGACCGGTGTCGATGGCCTCGAAAAGCATGTATAGCGTCATCATCTTGGTCATCGAAGCCGGGTATCGGGGGGCATCGATGTGACGGCTGTGCAGGATGCGTCCGGAGCCGGCATCAACCACAATGGACGCATAGCGTTCGGCGGCCGCCGGCCCCGGCAGGGCCAGGCCGGCGGTCACAAGCACGGCCAGCAGAAGGGCCAGATGACACAACGGGCGGCGCCAGGCGGCAAGGCCGGCGGCGGCCCTGACGGGCAGGCGGCGGGGCGTCGGCGTGGGCACGAATCCTCTCCTGTCGCTGAAGGGTCGATCCCGACCGGTTCCAGACCTGATACGAACCTTGCGCGGCGATGCCTTAGGCCTCTGTCACCGCGCCCCCCGGACCACGCATGGTCCCCGCCGGCCCGAGGCGCCCGGACGTCGCCGCCCTAAAACAAGCCCTTGATCCGCCCCGCAAAATCCATGGAAGGATAAAATTGATCGCGGACTCAAGGCGGAACACTTGACAGCATAGAAAAACTGTCAGCGCTTGTCTATAGCCTTTTCGTTTTAAAGGAAGAATCGGCTTTGCATGAGAGACTCAGCGGCCCTCGCGCCACCATGCCCAGCCGAACGCGCCCAGGGCCAGGCACAGGGCCAGCCAGGGCGGCAGCAGGGCGGTTCGCGCCACGCCCTCGACCCGATAGGCGCCGTTGGCGCGCAGGCCGATCCAGCCCGGCCCGGCCAACGGACGGCCGGGCGCCACGACCTGAACGGCCGGGGCGCCGCCCTCGCCCAGCCAGACTCGGGCGCCGCCGCTGGCCTCGACCAGATCCGCCAGAGGCGCCGCCGTGGCGCGCACGTCGCCGGTTTCCCGCGGGTTGGGCGCGCCCACCACGGCAGCGGCGGTCAGGGTGCCGTCCGACATCGTATAAACGCCCGGCAGGCGGGCCGGCACGCTGGCCAGCGCGCGCCCGTCGCCCTGATCGACCAGCGCCAGCCGGCGCGACACGCCATCCGGACCGGTCACCGTCACCGCCTCGGGCGCGGTCTCCGGGTCCAGGCTGCGGCGAGTGACGGTCAGGGTCTCGCCGTCCGCCCGGCCGCGCAGCGAGGCTTCGTCCAGGTCCGGCTCCTTCATCAACCAATGGGCGGTGCGCCGCAGCAATTCGGCCTGCGGACCACCGCCCTCGATGCCCTTGGCCCACAGCCAGGCACTGTCGGACAACAACAGGCCGACACGCCCTGAGCGGGCGCGCGACAGATGCAGCAGCGGTCTGCCCTGGCCGTCGTCGAGCAGCGTGCGCCCGGCTTCCGGTTGCACCTCGATCAGGCGCGTCCACCGGCCCCAACTCGGCGCGCCGCCGGGACCGTCCGCCAGCCCCGGCAGGTCGGCCGTCACCGGATGGCGGCGGCCATCAGCCGTGGGCTGCGGTCGGAAAGGCTGCTCCACCACGGCCCCGGTCAGGGTCACCGGAAGCACGCGCGCGAGCGGTGAATCATAGAGACTGACCGGATCGGTGAACTCCGGCCCGACCGCCAGCAGCAGGGCGCCGCCGTCCTCCACATAGCGAGCCACGTTGGCCAGATAGCCCAGCGGCACCAGCCCGCGCCGGCTGTAGCGGTCGAAAATGAGCAGATCGAAGTTGTCGAGTTGCTGTTCGAACAACTCCTGTATGGGAAAGGTGATCAGCGCCAATTCGCGCAGCGGCGTGGCGTCATCCTTGAACGGCGGGCGCAGGATGGTGAAGTGGACCAGGTCAACGTTGGGGTCGGCCTTCAGCAGGTTGCGCCAGACCCGTTCGCCGGCGTGCGGCTGGCCCGAGACCAGCAGCACGCGCAGGCGGTCCCGCACCCCGGTCACCGACAGCGCGGCGCGGTCGTTCACCGGCGTCAGATCACCGGTGGCCGGGGGCACGGCCAGTTCGAACACCGCCTCGCCGGCGCGGTTCAGCGGCAACGGCACGGAGACGGCACGGTTGGCGGGAATCGTAACGGTATCGGCCGGCGCGCCGTCGCGCCGCAGGGTCAGGGACACCGGCGCGCCCTCGGCCAGGGCCGGATCGGCCAACCGCGCGGTCACCTCGACCGAGCGCCCGACCAGCCCGTAACCGGGCGCGGCCTCGAC
>CAYFTQ010000309.1:0-3901 GCA_964346035.1 uncultured Roseospira sp.
CGAGGCGGCGCTGGGCGTGGGCGCCTCCAAGCTGCAGACCGTCACCCATCACGTTCTGCCGCTGGCCATGCCGGGCATGCTGACCGGCACCATCATCGGCATGGCACAGGCGCTGGGTGAGAGCGCACCACTGCTGATGATCGGCATGGTCGCCTTCGTGGTGGACATTCCGGGCTCGCCGCTCGACTCCGCCACCGTGATGCCGGTGCAGATTTACCTGTGGTCGGACAGCCCCGAACGCGGCTTCACCGAGCGCACCTCGGCGGCGATCATGTGCCTGCTGGGCTTCCTGATCACGATGAACGCGGCGGCGGTTCTGCTGCGCAAACGCTTCGAGAAACGGTGGTAAGACGATGACCGACGACCACAAGACCGACTCCTCTCAGAACCATGCCGTCACCGAGACCGCCGGCACGCCCATGCTGGACAGCCAAATCAAGCTTTCGGCACGCGCTGCCAATGTGTTCTATGGCGACAAACAGGCCATCAAGGACGTCAGCCTGGATATCGCGCCCAACGAGGTGACGGCCTTCATCGGCCCGTCCGGCTGCGGCAAGTCCACGTTTCTGCGCGCGCTCAACCGCATGAACGACATCATCGACATCTGCCGCATGACCGGCGATATCCGCCTGGACGGCGAGGACATCTATGACCGCAAGGTGGACGTGGTGCAGTTGCGCGCCCGCGTCGGCATGGTGTTCCAGAAGCCCAACCCGTTTCCCAAAACGATCTATGAGAACGTGGCCTATGGCCCGCGCATCCACGGCCTGACCTCGCACAAGAACGAGTTGGACGAAGTCGTCGAGACCAGCCTGAAACGCGCCGGCCTTTGGAACGAGGTCAAGGACAACCTGGGCGGCATCGGCACCAGCCTGTCCGGCGGCCAGCAGCAGCGCCTTTGCATCGCGCGCGCCATCGCGGTCAGCCCCGAGGTGATCCTGATGGACGAGCCGGCCTCG
The DNA here is from genome assembly GCA_964346035.1 of uncultured Roseospira sp. Lineage (GTDB taxonomy): Bacteria > Pseudomonadota > Alphaproteobacteria > Rhodospirillales > Rhodospirillaceae > Rhodospira. The sequence continues at coordinate 960 of CAYFTQ010000309.1, forward strand.
GCGCTCGACCCCATCGCCACCGCCAAGATCGAGGAACTGATCGACGAACTGCGCGAGAACTACACCATCGTCATCGTGACGCACTCCATGCAGCAGGCGGCCCGCGTTTCCCAACGCACAGCCTTTTTCCACCTCGGCAGCCTGGTCGAAATGGGTGATACCGAAGGCATTTTCACCAACCCCGAACACAAGCTGACCCAGGGCTACATCACCGGTCGGTTTGGCTGATCGGGCCGCAGGACCGGGCACCAGGACTGGATCTTAACGTCGTGACTTCCGAACAGACGACGCATACCGTGCGATCCTTCGATGCCGAACTGCAACGCCTTACCCATGCGGTGGTGCGCGCGGGCGGGCTGGTCGAAGCCCAACTCGGCACCGCGATGCAGGCTCTGACCCGGCGTGACAGCGAGCTGGCGGCCGAGGTGGTGGCCGGCGACGCCCGTGTCGACGCGATGGAACGCGACATCCAGGATGCAGCCGTGCGCCTGCTCGCCCTGCGCCAGCCGGTGGCCGAGGATCTGCGCCAGATCGTCGGCGCCATCCGCATCGCCGGCGACCTGGAACGGATCGGCGACTACGGCGCCAACGTGGCCAAGCGGACCATGGTGGTCAACCAGTCTCCGCCGGTGCGCGCCGTCGCCGCGATGCCGCGCATGGCCGGGCTGGCGCAGCAGATCGTCAAGGAGGTTCTGGACGCCTATGTCGAGCGCGACGTTGAACGCGCCATCGCCGTGTGGCGGCGAGACGAGGAACTGGACGACCTGCATACCAGCCTGTTCCGGGAACTGGTGACATACATGATGGAGGATGCGCGCAACATCACCGCCTGCACCCACCTCATGTTCATCGCCAAGAACATCGAGCGCATCGGCGACCATGCCACCAACATCGCCGAAATCATCTACTATCTGGTTCAAGGGCGTCCGCTGCGCGACGTTCGACCAAAGGGCGCCGGCGGGGAAACCGCGCCGCGCCCTCCGGTGTCCGGCGCCGAGGTGGACGGGTCCGCCAAACCGTCGGCCGCCAAACGGGATGAGATCGGATCATGAAACCACTCGTGATGATCGTCGAGGACGAGACAGCTCTGGTCACGGTCCTGCGCTATAATCTGGAAAAGGAAGGCTATCGGGTCTGCGAGGCGACCGACGGCGAGGAGGCCCTGACGGTCTTCGCCGAAAGCGCACCGGACCTGCTGTTGCTGGACTGGATGCTGCCCACCATGTCCGGCATCGAGGTCTGTCGCCAGATCCGTCGCAAGCCGGGAAACCGCGAGGTGCCCATCCTGATGCTGACGGCCCGCGGCGAGGAAGCCGACAAGGTGCGCGGACTGGAAATCGGCGCCGACGATTACGTGACCAAGCCGTTCTCGGTTCCGGAACTGATGGCCCGTGTCAAGGCGCACCTGCGCCGGGTCCAGCCGTCGCAACCCAAAGGCACACTGGACTTCGAAACCGTCACCATGGACCTGGGGGCCCATCGCGTCACCCGCGCCGGGCGCAACGTCCATCTGGGACCGACGGAATTCCGCCTGCTGCGCTTCCTGATGCAGAACCCGGGCAGCGTGTTTTCGCGCGAAGCGCTTCTGAACGCGGTCTGGGGGCCGGACATCTATGTCGAGCCGCGCACCGTGGACGTCCATATCCGGCGGCTGCGCAAGGCTCTGAACGGCCAGGGCGAGGTCGATTTGATCCGAACCGTGCGGGCCGCCGGCTATGCCCTGGACATCCAGGACAGCGCATGAGCGCATGAGCGCGCCCGCTCCCTCCGCCCCTGGCGCCGGACTTGACTGCGCTTGCGGGCGGCCCCGACACCCTGCTTCGCGCCGCCGGCACGTCCCCGGCGGCACGGCGCCGCGCTGGTGAACGGCGATCTCCCGGCCGCAGGGGCCGGGCCACGCCTTCAGGACGGCTCGGACGGGGGCGGCGGGCGTTCCTCGCGCGGCGCCGGGCCAACATACTTTTCGGTGCGGATGAAGGGGCGCGGATGCAAAAGTGTGTGCTCGATACGCTTGTAAAGCGCGTCGGCGGCCACCGGCTTGCCCAGGAACTCGTTGATGCCGGCCTTGCGGGCCTCTCGCACGTGGGCCAGGTCGGAATAGCCGGAAATCATGATGATCGGAATTTCGGGGTTGGCGATGTTGGGGTCGCGCCGCACCAGGCGGGAGAACTCGGCCCCGTTCAACGGGGTCATCTCATAGTCCAGCAGGATCATGTGAATGGGGTCCTGTTGCAGGCACTTCAAGCCCTCGACGCCGTCACCGCATTCGCGGACAAGGCGAATTCCGTAATTGGCCAGCTGCGTCACCAGAAGAGAGCGGGAAAACTTGTTATCGTCAATTATGAGAACCCGTAACTTTTGTATCTTTTCTTGAAACTCTTCTTTGACGTTGCCAACGTACTCGACCACGGCTCGCCCCTCGGTCCAGATCTTGTTGCGACGACAGGCTGTCGCGATTCGCGACCAACCAGGGCAAGTATGCGCCCTGTAGGTTCCTTCTGTAAACGACCCAAAGGTCGAGGGTCACGGCCCGCAGGGTCGCGAAGGGGTGTCCCGCCAATCAGGGGCGAGCGGGGGGCGGCTCCGGGTCCGGCGCGGCATAGACCTTGCAGTTCGAATAGCCGTCGTTGAAGAAATGATAGGTGAAGCCCGCCACCGCCCGCCCTTCCGGGTCACGCAGGTTATAGCCGCGCTTGGCGATCCCCGTATAGCCGCGGCCCGGATTCGCGCCGCCGTAATAGCCGATGTAATAGCTGTTGTTGGCAAGCTGGTTGAAGCGGCCGCGCCGACACAGGCGCGTCAGGGCCGGGTCGGGCTCGCCGACCTTCCAGAAGGGGGCCGTGCTTTGGCCGTACTGCAAGGTGCGACCGGCTTCGCGGGCCTGGACGGCGGCGCCCGGCGGCACGGCCGCAACCAGCACCATCGGCACAGCCAGCAAGGCC
>CAYFTQ010000310.1:0-3880 GCA_964346035.1 uncultured Roseospira sp.
GGGCGGGCATGGGGCTGGCCCGAGGCGGGGATGGGACCGGCCCGAGGCGGGGGCATGGGGCTGTCAGGACTTGGCGTGGGCCGATGTGCCCGCCGCATCACCGCCAGCGGCATCGGCATCGGCGGCGGTCCCCGGCGCGGCCCCGGAGCGATCGGCCGGCCCGGTCTGCGCGGCCTCAAGACGGGCGGCGTGATCCTTCAACGCCTGGCCCAGGGTGTTGGCGACGGCCTCCGGTACGGGAATGGCCCGCAGCATCGGTTGCGGGCGCGCCCAGTACCACGGCCGGGCGTGCGGCCACATGATGATGGCCGAGGCGCGCTGACCCGGCATCAGCAGCAGCGGAATGTTGCCGGTGCCATCCCGGAAAACGCGAAGCTGGGCTTCCTTGATCACGCGGAAGGGATAGTTGACCGTCATCTGCAGCGCGAGGCCGAACCGAAACACGACACGCTCGCTGGTGATGGTATAAATCGTGGTGCGCGCGATCCACAGCGCCAGCAGGGCGAACAGCCCGAGGACGATGGCGCCGCCGAGCAGCGGCCACAGGCCGGCGGCGATGACGGCGCCGGGCGGCTGACCGTCCTGCGCCGCAGAGACCACCGCCCACAGCGACAGCGCGATGAAATACAGCGCGATCAGCGGCGTCTGGAACTGCCGTTTGGTGAGGCTCCACCAGCGCGGGCGCCCCTGCCACAGAACCCGCTCTCCGGCGGGGGGCAGTTCCGGCAGACCAGGAACCGGTTCAACAGCAAAGTCATCATGCACGGTGGAGCGTCCTCTTGCCTGCTGCGGCGCCACGCGGGACCGGGCCGTGCGGCGGGTCCCGTCGGTATCGTCGGTATGGTCCGTGCCGTCCGGTGTGTCGCGTCCCGACTGAGTACCGGGCGCGGTGCTTATCGGCAAGGGGCCTTGGCATCCGCCCGCGGCGCGCACAACGCGAAGCGCGCAAAAAACGCGACCACACCGAAAACGGCGAGCCGCGCGCCCGGCGACACCGACCGCGCCCCGGGGGTTGGTCGCGCAAATTCCGGACAAAAAATGCCGGACAACAAACGCCGGACAACACATGCCAGCCAGGGGCCGAGTCCACCCGTTCACCGTGGCGCGATGCCACGGCGCCGACCCTTCGGGCCGGACAGACCCGTCGGGCGTGATGAACCCGGACACGACCCTCCCGCGCCCGGCGATAAAGGCGGGGTCGCCCTCACGCCGGACGCGGGTCGGTGCCGCGATCCTCAAGATCAGACCCGGCCCTGGTCATGGCCGGCCGCCGTCGCCACTGCCCTTGCACGGGCGGACGACCGCATCGGCCCGCCAGGCCCACGGCCCGGACGGAAGCTCCCCCTTACTGGGCGAGCAGGAAACCGCCGCCGTAGTAGGCGCTGATCTTTTCTTCTTCAAGCATTGTCACCTGGTCCGGCTTGCCGGTCGCCGGAACCTCGGCGAACAGACCGGACGAGATGGCCGCGACTTCAACCTGCTTGCGGGCCTTGCTGACGTGCGCCAGGTTCACTGGCAACAGCACACGCTTGCCGCCGGCGGCGGGCGCCGCCGCAGCCGTCGCAGCCTTGCCCTGGGCGCCGGCCTTGGTCTGAGCGGGGGCGGCAACGGGAGCCCTGCCGGCCAGCTCGACCTCGTAATAGCGCACCATGATTTCAGGCGCATCAACCCACAGGTCGGAGATCTTGCCGGCCACCTTGCCGTCGGCCCCGACCACCGGCCAGCCGCGCGGATCCGGGCTGGACTTCTCCATGGTGAAGTCCTTCTGGGTGCGCATGGGACGGATCTTGGGCTGACTGTGCAGGTCCAGCTCCGGACGGTCCGGCCGTTCGGCATAGGCCGACGGGCCGATGCAGTCCAGCAGCGGATTCTTGCCGGTCGGCACATACGGCGCACCGGACCACGGGGCCGCGCGCTGGGCCTTCAGCGGACGGGTATCGCGCTTGAAGTTCGGGGCCTGCGTCTGGCCGCCATGGAACAGTTTGAAGGTTTTGGCCGGGGGAATCCACAGCCAGCCGGTTTTCTCGATCTTGCCGCTGGCGTCGTATTCGAGGGGATACCCCTCGCGACGGTCCTCGCGGCGCAGGTAGAACACCAGGCCAAAAAAGAAGAACCAGAACGCCCAGATCACGACCTGAGCCGTGTCCATATAAGAAGTCAGAGCGCCTTCAGGCATGACTTTATCCTCCACGGGCAAGTGCACTAACCGGGGAACTCGGCGAGGCCGAAACGGGAGCCGGGCCGCGACCGGCTCTCCCCATCATAGCGGACGAGTGGACCGAGCACGGCCAGGGTCGTGAACAACAGTCCGATCTCGAGGTGATACACGAAACCATAGCCCACGCTGGAATCGGTCAGGGCCGGACCCAACAGGCCCCTCTCCGCCAGCATGCCCACGATGTCGCGCAAGGCACCGCCAGCGGCAATGGCGATGCCCATCGCGGTGGCCTGTACCGCCCCCCAGGCCCCCAATGCGAGACCGCCATGCTCAGAGTCAGCCAGGTGCATGGCGGCCGTCAGGGTGCCGACGACGAACAGACCCCCGCCCAGGCCGATCAGGGTCGCGCCAACGCGGAACAGCGTGGCGGACCCCAACGGCGAGGCCAGGATAACACAACAAAAGGCGATCAGCCCGACAAGCAGGCCGGCCGCCGACAAACGATGAACATTCAACCCGCGCGACAGCCAGCGCGCGGACAGGGCGAACCCGATCAGGGTCCCGCCGGCGAACAGGGCGGTCAGCACGGTCGTCGCCGCGACCGACAGCCCCAGAACCTCGCCACCATAGGGTTCCAGCAGGACATCCTGCATGGTGAAGGCGGCGGTTCCCAACCCCACCACCACCAGCAGCCGGACATAGCGGCCGCCGGCGCTGAACGCCGCCCACGACTCGCGGAACGACAGCCGGACGCGATCCGGCGCGGTCAGGGCCTTGTTGCGCGGCTCCTGCTTCCACAGCGACACCACGTTCACGATCATGGTCACCAGCGCGGCCCCCTGCACCACCCCGATGAGCCGTTCAAAGCTGAAGTCCGACAGCAGCCACCCGAACATCAGCGCGCTGGCGCTCATGCCCAACAGCAGCATGACATACAACAGCGCCACCACGCGCGGCCGCGCATGATCCGGCGCCAGATCGTTGGCCAGCGCAACACCGGCGGTCTGGGTGGTGTGCATGCCGGCGCCCACCAGCAGAAACGCCAGCGCGGCGCCGATCTGCCCGGCCAGATAATCGTCGGCGAAGGGCGCCGTCAGCAGCATCAGGGCAAAGGGCATGAACGACAGCCCCATGAACTGCATCAGAGAGCCGAACCAGATGTACGGCACCCGACGCCAGCCCAGCAGCGAACGGTGGGTGTCGGACTTGTGCCCGATCAGCACCCGCAAGGGCGCGAACAGCACCGGCAGCGAGATCATGGCGGCGACCAGCCAGGCCGGCACACTCATCTCGACGATCATGACGCGGTTGAGGGTGCCGGTCAGCAGCACCATGGCCATGCCGACCGAAATCTGGAACATGGACAGCCGCAACAGCCGCCCAAGCGGCAACTCAGCCGTCGCCGCGTCCGCGAAAGGCAGGTACTTGGGCGCGATGCGCATCAGCACCTGCGCCAGGTTCACCGGCGGCGGTATATCGCCGCCCGGCGCCCCGGTCGCCCGGTCCCCGTCCTGTCGGGAGGTGCTGTGGCGATCGTCCGTCATGGCGCCACCAGTTCCAGGGCCTGCGAGATATAGAACCCGTTGGCCACCCTTCGGGTTCGGCCCACGGTCCAGCCGGACGGCCCGATGGCGCGGTTGATCCGCTTCGTGAAGCGGCCCCGGCCCTGCGGCACGATGGCCGGCGACCGGTCCGAGCGCGGGAACACCTTGCCCACCGCAT
>CAYFTQ010000311.1:0-3867 GCA_964346035.1 uncultured Roseospira sp.
ACTTCGATATCGGCGCAGCTTGTCCAGGGCGTCGCCGATATCGAAGTCCACCGTGACGGCGAAAGCGTCCAGCAACCAGTCATCCACGCGCGCCTTGAGGCCGGCGGCGTCCAGAGGGCCGGGCGCCGCGAGGATATGGACATAGGCCAGCAGGGCCTCCTTGAACTCCTGATCCTCGGCGGTGCCCAACAGATAGTCGAAAACCGCCGCATTGTTGCAGACGTTGCGGAAATACAGGTTGTCGGTCAGAAGCATCTGGTACTTCAGGACCTGGCGTTCAAACTTGATCCATTGCCGCATCAAAAATCCACCCAGGCCAGCCAGTGCGCTGATGGCCGCCAGCGACTTGGCCATGTCCCGGTGTGCCACTTCTTCGCCAGCCGTCAAGCCCAGATAGGCGGCCGCGACCACGAACAGCACCGACAGCGCCGGCAGGATGTTCATCAGGATGGGAACACCGCCGGCCAGGGCGGGCACACCCAGAAGCAGCTTGTCGCGCAGCTTCATGACGGCGCGCGCGCCGGGGTAGAGCATGTTCAGGTCGGCCTCGGCGACATCCGTGAACAGCTTGATGACCATCTTGCCCTCGAACACTCGCTGCACGGGGCGCGGGCCGACAGAGATGGGCAGGGGGCGCCGGGGCGCCTCGATCCGGTCGTGAAAGCGGATCATCACGACCACATGGCGCAGCCTGATGGCCGGGCTTTCGCGCCGGATCAGGCCGAAAAGCTGGCGCCGCTCGGCCACCGCGTGGCGCCGGCCGCGGGCGAAAAAGGCAACGTCGGCGTATTGGTGACGGGGCACCGCGACCTCGGTGTCCACCTCGGCGACGGCGCGCTCTGCACGGCTCAGGCTGTCTGGATCGACGCGCGTGAAGTTGGCCTGGGTCAACAGCCGGTCGAGTCGATCAAGCAGGCGGGCATACGTGGCCGCGTCCAGCTCGCCGGGGCCGAGGCTGGCATGGGGTGGAAGGTCCGGGTTGAAGTCGTGATAGTCGTCCCGCAAGGCGGCCAGGACGTCGCGTCCCTCGATACGGAACAGCAGGCCCAGCAGGCGCCGGACCTCGCCGAACACGTCCGTGTCGGCGTTCGGAATGCTGGCCAGCAGGGCGGTCAGGCGCTCGCTCAGGCGGCTTTGGGGGACGGCAATGAAGGTATCGGCCAGGGCGGTCCGGAGGGCGTCGTCGGTGCCGGGCCTGCCGCCCGCCTCGCCCGCCCGACCGCCGGCCGAGGCCACGCGGTCGGGCAGGTCCGAGTCGGCATCGGTGCGGGATGGGGTCACCGGATGCACGGGCACGGGCTCCGCAGCGTCGGCCGGAGGATCAGCCGATGTCGGTTTCGTCAACGTCGAGCTGGCCGCTGAGGCGGCGCCGAATATGGGACCAGGACAGGCCGACGGCCATGATCACGGACAACGCCACCAGGCCCAGCCAGATCAGGACGCTGCCGCTCAGCCAGTCGGATCCGGCATAGGTGACCACCACCCAGCCCAGCACGACGAACAGAACCACCAGCAGGCCGATGCCGATGGGGCCGATCGAGCGCATGGTGGCGCGCAGGTAGATGATGAAACCGATCAGCAGCACCAAGGCCAGCAACGCCTTCAGCGGCAGGTCGTTGGTATTCAGGCCCTGTTCGGTCCAGACCCAGCCGAACAGCGAGTAGTTGGTCGGATTGAAGGTCGCGAAAACCAGGATCGCGGCGACGATCCAGCGCACGATGAAGCCGGTAAAGGTAAACGAATTCGAGGCCATGGTCCCCTCCTGCAAATCGACGACCGCCGGCCCCTGGGGCGCGGCGCCGTCATGACCGCTGGCGCCAGCGGATCGGCCATGGCGCCCTGAACCCGGGCGCGCACCGACGCGACATGCGCCGCCGCCAGTGCGCGACGAGCCCGAAAAGCTCCACCGGCCGACCCGGGCGGCCAGCCGACGGTTCCCCGGCGGACCGGGGAACACGTCCAGCGCGTTGTGCGGGCTTACTGGCTGAGGTTCTGGCGCGCGTCCTCGACCGCCTGAACCGCCTTCTCGACGCCCTTTTCGGAAACCTCGGCCAGTTCGTCCAACATGGACTGGAACCAGCCTTCCTGAGGCTGCAATGTCCCGACCGGAAGGCCACGGATGGTCTGGATCATCTCCTCCTGGTCCAGCCGTTCGTTGCTGCCCTCGGGCAGTGCGTCCGGGCGCCCGGTGATGTAGGCCAGCGGCGTGCAGGCGGTGACGATCTTCTCGACGCCGCTCCACGACAACAGGCCGGCACTGGTGACCTTGACCTCCAGCGGCACATAGGCGCGTTCGCCATCAGCGAAACGCTGGCGCAGGATGGCGCGGTCAACAACCGGGATGAACGTCATCTTGGCGTCGTTCAGCATCTTGAAGCGGGGGTTCGACGGGTCGGGGAACTGGACGAAAAAGGCCACGTCCGCCTCGCCGTTGATGGCCGCCTGTATGGCCGCGTCCGTGCCGTCCATGAAGGCGATCTTGTTGGCCTGCGCCAAGCCCTCGTCGAAGGACTGCAGCAGCTTGAAGGTCTGGGCCGAGCCGCTGGCCTCGGGGCCAAGCGCGAAGCGCAGCCGTCGGGCCAGGCCGCTTACGGCGCCCCAGTTGGTCAGGCGCTCGGCGTTCGCCTCGGTGGTTACCGCATACAGGCACTCGTTGGTGACGTCGTTTCGAATGATGCTGATCTGCTCGCCGATGGCGGGGTTCTGGGCCGACTTGTAGGCCAGCACGTCCGTTTGCGTCATGCCGATGGCGCGCGGGTTGGACATCACCTGTTCGATGTTCTCGCCGCTGCCCGCGCTGGTCTTCAGTTCGTAGTCGAAGAACTCGCTCTTCAACGCCTCCAGCAGAAGCGGGCCGAAAGCCCCGAAATAGCTGCCGTTCTGGCCGCCGGTGTAGATCGGATTGGCGCCCCAGGCCGGGGCCGCCGCAAGGGCCGCCGCCATAGCCGCGCCGGCCACCCAGGAATTCTTCACGATGCTCATGTTCTTCCCCCGCTGTCGTGCAGTCATTCGTGTTGGGTTCAGGCCGGCGCGGAAACGTCCGGGGCGGCCCTGGTCTTCGGTTACGCGCACGGCCGGCGGGTTCCGTTCGCCGCCGGCTTCGGCCCCGCCGGGCGCTTTCGCGATCGCCGGGGCCGGATCATGGTTCGCGGTGTTTGCCGCCCGTCCGCCCGGTTCCATGCGAACCGGGCCATCGGGACATCGACACCGGGTCCGATGCTCCGAGCCAAAAAAGACAAACCCAAGGCAGGGTCTCCAGGCCTCGCGTCCGGCTTCGACCCGGCAAGAGCCTACAGCAGGTTTCCAACCGAACGCAATTCTGCCCCAGGGCTCCGAACTCGGGTTACGGAATGTTCATGTTGAGGGGGTCCCCTTTTTTTGCGGATGTCATGATTCGCTGCGCCATCCGCGATGTCGGTGCCGATTACCTGCTGTCCGTCAAGAACACCCAGCCGGGTCAGCGCGCCGAGATGCAGGCGCTGTTCAACAGCGCGACGCCGAACGAAACCGACAGGTCGGCCGACCTCGACAAGGGACACGGCCGCATTGAAGAGCGCTCCGTAATCTTATACCGGGAGACCGACTGGCTGGCCGGCGACCGGCGGTTTCCCGGAGAACTCCGCCTGCCGGGCGCGGCCACCGTCATCAGGGTCGACACCCGCACCGAGATCAAGGACAGGACCCGCGCCGAGACCCGCTCCTATATCTCGTCGGCCAGCCTTTCCGCTCGGGCCGCCGCCGAGGCCGTGCGCGACAAACTCGACAATCACAGCCTGAAAAACCGCCGAAAAATGCGCCGGATGGGGACCAACTGCCTCGCCTCAATCCTGAACATGAAAACCCCGTAACCCGGATTCGGAGCCCTGG
>CAYFTQ010000312.1:0-3843 GCA_964346035.1 uncultured Roseospira sp.
TGGGCCCACAAAGCGGCCAACAGCCCCACCATCGCGAGGCACAGGACCAGGGTGGCGGTGGTGATGACAGGCCAACGACGGCCGGACGGGGTTGTCTCTGCGGCCCGCTCCGACTCGGGCGAGGTCATGGCATGGCGGTCCTTGTTCCGCGGTCAGCCCGCCTTCAGGCACCCCTTTTCCTGCGCCCGTGCGGGACAAAACCTAAGCGAGAACAGTCAACCACCCTGCGAACAATTCGGCAAGCGCCCTTCTTCGGAATCGATGAATTCAGGAATCGTTGAAAGGTGGCCCGCCCGCCGGGATCGCACCGGCGCCAGCGGCCGCGCGGGCCGAGCGGGCCTCTCCGGCGCGTTCGGCGACATAGGCCGTCAGGGTCGCCATGGCGGCATCGGCGGCCGTCGCGTCGCCGGCCTCGATGGCTGCGAGCACCGATGCGTGCGCGGCGATGATCCGGTCTCGCGCCCGCACGCGGTTGATGATCATGTTCACGACCGGTTGCAGCGCCTCCACCACGCCGACCATCTGGAACCCCAGCATGGCGTTGTGGGCAGCCTCCACAACCGCGCGGTGAAAGCGCACGTCGGCGGCGCAGAAAGCCTCGTCCGACAGCGTTGGCTCGCGCTGGTCGTCCAGGGCCGCCCGCAGCGCGAACAGGTCCGCGTCGGTGCGTCGTCTGGCGGCGAGCCGCGCGCACACCCGCTCCAGTTCGGCGCGGGCTTCGGCCACGTCGGTCAGGGTGACGGTGTCCATGCCGACCATCAGGGTCACCAGGCCCCGCAGGGTTTCGCGGGCTTCTGTCTGGCCGAGGCGGTTGACGAAGGTGCCGCCTGCCGGCCCGCGCCGCGAGCGAATCAGGTTCTGTGCCGCCAGCCGCTTCAGGGCCTCGCGGATGGTCGGACGCGACACCCCGAAACGCGCCGCCAACTCGGTTTCCGTCGGCAGGCGTTCGTCAACCGCCAGGGTTCCGTCCAGGATCGCGGCGCGCAAGGCCTCTGCGATCTGACGGGCCAGCCCGGCGCGGTTCAGGGTGGCATAGTTCAGCGTCATCGGGCGGCGGTCCTTGCTCGGCGAGGCCAACCCGGTTTTCTCGGCGCCGCGAGGCCCGTCGTCCGAAGGGTCGGGTCGCGGCCACGCGATCACGGCTCTCCAGCCCATGAGACGTCCGGGCCAGGGATTACGCCAGCCCGCCGGCCGGGCGTCAATGCGCATTTCGGTATTTGTTTGACAAAAGGACGGGGCTGCCCCACCGTCGCTGTCAACGGCTGGCGTCATTTCTTTCCAGGCATTGGCCTTTCCAGGCAGCGGAGGTCCGACTCATGTTCAAGGCGATCCTTCTGACCCGAGGCGAGGACAAGAGCATCCAGGCCGCTCTGACCGGGGTGGACGAGGCCGACCTGCCCGCGGGGGACGTCACCGTCGCGGTCCAATATTCCACCTTGAATTATAAGGACGGCCTGGCCATCACCGGAACGGGACCGGTCGTGCGGTCCTGGCCCATGGTGCCCGGCATCGACTTCGCCGGCACCGTCACCGAAAGTGCCCATGCCGACTACAAGCCCGGCGACACGGTGGTCCTGAACGGCTGGGGCCTGGGCGAGACCCGCTGGGGCGGTCTGGGCGCCATGGCGCGCGTCCCCGGTGACTGGCTGGTGCCGCTGCCGGCCGCCTTCACGACGGCCCGGGCCATGGCCATCGGCACCGCCGGCTATACCGCCGCGCTGGCGGTTCTGGAACTGGAACGCCAGGGCGTCACCCCGGACAAAGGGCCGGTGCTGGTCACCGGGGCCAGCGGTGGTGTCGGCGGTGTCGCCATCATCCTGCTGGCCAAGGCCGGCTTCGAGGTGGTCGCCATGACCGGACGGACGGCCGAGGCCGACTATCTCAAGGGCCTGGGCGCGGCCGACGTCATCGACCGCGCCGCATACGCCGCGCCCGGCAAGCCGCTGGGCAAGGAACGCTGGGCCGGCGCGGTGGACGCGGTCGGCTCGGTCACTCTGGCCAACGTGCTGTCGCAAACCATGTACTTCGGCACCGTGGCCGCCTGCGGACTGGCCGGCGGCATGGACTTGCCCTCGTCGGTGGCGCCGTTCATCCTGCGGGGTGTCAAGCTGTGCGGAATCGAGAGTGTCTACATGCCCAAGGCGGAGCGGCTGGCGGCCTATGAGCGGCTGGCGCGCGACCTGGACCCGGCGCTGCTGTCGGCCATGACCGAGGAGATCGGACTGTCAGAGGTCATCCCGGCGGCCGAACGACTGATGGCCGGCAAGGTTCGGGGCCGCCTGGTGGTGGACGTGACCCGATAGTCCCGCCATCAACCGCAGAGCCGGAGCCCCGGGGCCGAAGCCGGCCGGGACGAGGGAGAACCAGAGCCATGACCAGCCGTCCCGAAAGCCGCCCCGGGAGGCCCGCGTTCGGGCGCCGGGGGGTTCTTGGCCTGTTTGGCGCAGCAATCGTCGCCGGCCTGTCTTCGGCGCCACTGGCGCCGGCACCTGCCGCCGAGCCCATCGTGGGCGCGGTCGAGGCCATCCGGGGACAGGCCTTCGCCCGCCCGGAAGGCGCGTCCAGCACGCGCGCGCTCGCGGATGGCGCCCCGGTCCATCTGGGCGAGGTGCTGACCACCGGCGCCGACAGTCGGCTGCATGTCGCCCTGGAACAGGGCGGCACACTGCAACTGGGGGCCGATGCCGCCTTCGTGGTGGACAGCATGGCCCTGGGAGAGGCACCGTCCGAGGCTGAACGCACCGTCATGCGACTGTTCGCCGGCCCGTTCCGGCTTGCCGGCGCGCACGAGGGCACCGAGGTCCGCGCCCGGCTGGCTGTGCTGGGGGTGCGCGGGACGGACTTCTGGGGCGGCGACATCGACGGCGGCTTTGGCGTTCTGGTGCGCCACGGGGTGGTTGAGGTTATCACCGGCGGCGGTCGCGTCACGCTCGACCAGCCGGGTCAGGGCGTCATGCTGAGCGTTTCGGACACGGATGCGACCGTCGGAGACGCAGGCGGAGCCATCTCCGGCCTGCTCGGCGGCAGCGGCCAGGGGGCGCTGTCGTCGCTGGCCCGCTTGGCACGCCCCGGCGCGATCCGGAACTGGCCGGCCGACAAGGTCGCCCGCGCGGTGGATAGCGTCTCTCTGAACGGGCCGTGATGCCGGCGCACGGGGCGCCCGGCGGTCAGTAGGCGTATTCCACAAAGATCGGGTCAACGCTGCCGTTCCAACGCCCGTGGAAGGCCTCCAGATGATCCTCGGCGGGGCAGCGGCCCGACTCGGCGATCTCGAACAGCACGTCCAGGAAGCAGGTCTCGTCGCGGCCCTGGCTGTTCAGGCGGGCGCGCCGACCCAGGCCGCGCCGGGCGATGGCGAGCACCTCCAGCGCAACCTCGCGCAGGGTGGTGTTCCGAAACGGGGTGTGCAGGGCCTGCGTCGGCACGGCGTCGCGCATGACCGCGATCTCATCCACGGACCAGTCCCGGGTGAGGTGCTCCACCTCGTCCAGGGCGGCAGCGTCATACAGCAGCCCGACCCAGAAGGCCGGTAGCGCGCAAATGCGGCTCCACGGTCCGCCATCGGCGCCACGCATTTCCAGATAGGTTTTCAGCCGCACCTCGGGAAACGCCGTGGTAACGTGGTCCGACCAGTCGCCCATGGTGGGCCGCTCGCCCGGAAGGGCGGGCAGGCGGCCGTCCAAAAAGTCCCGGAAGGACTGTCCGGCAACGTCGATATAGCGGCCGTCCCGATAGACAAAGTACATGGGCACGTCGAGCATGTAATCGGCGTAGCGCTCGAAGCCCATGCCGTCCTCGAACACGAACGGCAGCATGCCGCAGCGGTCGGGATCGGTGTCGGTC
>CAYFTQ010000313.1:0-3834 GCA_964346035.1 uncultured Roseospira sp.
AGGTCAGGCCGACGTCCTGAACCTTGAACAGGTCCAGCAGCAGTTCTTTGGCGACGGCATGCAGGCCGGCGTCCGTCCAGCGCTCGGCGACGTCCGCCTCGGGCGACAGCGTCAGCACCACGATGGGCACGTCGTTGATGCCGCGCCCGACGATCAGCGGTTCCGGAATGCCCAGCGGAATGCGGCTCATGTTGGCGCGGATGGTCTCGTGGACGCGCAGCATGGCGACGTCCTCGTCGGTACCGACGTTGAAGCGCGCGGTCACGGTCACGCCGTCGTCCACGGTCTGGCTGTAGACGTGATCGACGTCGTCGATGCCCTTGACGATGTCCTCCAGCGGCTTTGTCACCAGCTCGGCGGCATCCACGGCCTTCAAGCCGTTGGCCTGGACCATGATGTCCACCATGGGGACGGAGATCTGGGGTTCTTCCTCGCGCGGCACCGACGCCAGCGCCAGCACACCGACCACCATGGCGGCCAGCAGCAGCAGCGGGGTCAGCGGCGAGCGGATGAACGCCTTGGTGAGGTGGCCGGATAGTCCGAGTTTCATGTCCGTCCCGCCCCCCTACTCAAGGCCATCGACAGATGCGGGGCCGGGCATCAGCACGTCGCCCGGACGCAGGCCGGAGAGCACCTCCATCCCGCCGGGCACGGCGGCGCCGACCTGCACCACCACCAGGGCTCCGTCCTGAAGCCGGACGGTGGTGATGCCGTGATGGGAGGTCAGATAGGCCGGAGGCACAACATAGGCCGTGCGCTCGCCGGTGACGATCTCAACCAACGCGCGTTCGCCGACGAAATAGCCGCCCAGGCCATCAACGCGCACATCGGCGATGACGCGACCCTGGTCGAGTTCCGGATAGACCTTGACGATCTCGCCGTCGCGCCAGTCCTCTTCGGAGGCGTCGGGGTCCAGGCCGCGCGGCCCGACGCGCACCGTCTCGCCGACGGCGACGAAACGGGCGTGGCGCTCCGGCAGGCGCAGGCGGAGCAGATAGGCTTCGGTGGCGATGCGGGCGATGGGCTCGCCCGGCATGACGACGCTGCCCTCCGAGACCATGACCTCCAGCACCCGGCCGGAGCCGGGGGCCAGCACATCGCCCTCGGCCACCTGCTGGCGCAGCACCTCCAGTTCGGATCGCAGCGAGTCGAGCTGGCGCTCGGCCACCTCCAGCCCGGTGCGGGCCGCATCCAGGCGGCTTTGCGGGGCGGCGCCCTGGGCGCGCAGGCTGCGCGCGCGCTCGAAGTCGGTGCGGGCCTGATCGACCGTGGCCTTCTGCGCCTCAAGCCGGGAGTCGAGCGCCTGCATGCGCGGGTCCAGCTTGTCGTCGATGACGGTAGCCAGGCGCTGGCGGTTTTCCACCGCATCGCCCTCGTCAACGGTCAGGCTGTCCACGGTGCCGCCCAGACGAGCGCGCGCGGCCAGCACATCCACACTCTGGACGGTGCCGAAAACGGCCTTGCGGTCCACGATGCCCTGCGGGCTGACCGTCAGGGTCTCACCGGTTTCGGCGGCCGTGGCCGGGGTCGGCGAGACCACAGCCAGCGCAGCCAGCAGCGGAATCATGAGGGCGCCCCATGGCAGGGCGCGGCGACGGCGGCGAGTGGGCGCAAATGGCGGCATGAGGCGGGCTCCGGAACAAGCTCTGGGACGCTGCGCGATCGGGCGGCGCGGGTGGGATCGATTTTGCGTTGACAACATATTAGCACATGCTAATTTATGCAACATGAATATCGATCGCCTGCCCCAGCATGCCCTCCGGGCCGCGACCGTGCTGAAGGCGCTGGGCAATGAGCGGCGCCTGCTGATCCTGTGCGCCCTGGTGGAGGCCGAACGCACGGTGGGCGAGCTGGAATCGCGAGTCGGGCTGGGCCAGTCCGCGCTGAGCCAGCACCTGGCGCGGTTGCGGCGCGACGGCCTTGTGGCCACACGGCGCGCGGCGCAGAACATACACTACCGCCTGGCGAGTGACGAGGTGGTGGCGATCATCGAGACCCTGGCGCGCCTGTACTGCCCGACGACCGAGGCCGGGGACCCGGGCGGCCCGAACCGGGACCCGGCACCGCCGGGATGACCCTGGATCAACACCACACCCACACGGAGGTTCCCGTCATGTCCATCGACCGTATCGTTCTGGCCTTTGCCGGTAGTGTCGTTCTGGTCACCGCCCTGGTGGCCCTGTTCACCCCCTATGGCTGGGTGCTGTGGATCACGGCCTTTGTCGGCGCCAACCTGCTTCAGTCCGCCTTTACCGGCTTCTGCCCGCTGGCCATCGTCCTGAAGAAGCTGGGCATCAAGCCGGGCGTCGCCTTCGGCTGAGCGAGACGCGGCACCCGCGTCATCGGCCATGACAACGGCCCCCACGCCGCCTGGTCGGGGGGGCGTGGGGGCCGGCTGTCGTGATCCGGAACGGGATCGCGATACGACGCGGACTTATGGGACGCGGACTTATGGGACGCGGACTTATGGGACGCGGACTGGGGGGACGCGGACTTTGGGGACGCGGACTGGGACCCTGGCCTACAGGCCCTCGAACAGGTCCGTGGACAGATAGCGTTCCGCGAACGACGGCAGGATGACGACGATCTGCTTGCCGTCCATGTCGTCGCGCGCCGCCACCTCGGCCGCCGCCGCCAGCGCGGCGCCGGAGGAGATTCCGACCGCCAGACCTTCCAGGCGCGCCGCCTCGCGTGCGGTGGCGAACGCGGTATCGTTGGAGATGCCCAGGATCTCGTCATAGATGTCCCGGTTCAGGATGGACGGCACGAAGTTCGCCCCAATGCCCTGGATCTTGTGCGGCCCGGCCTTGCCGGTGGACAGGAGCGGATTGTCCTCCGGTTCCACGGCCACCATGCGGACGGACGGCTTGCGGGCCTTCAGAACCTCGCCGACTCCGGTGATGGTGCCGCCGGTGCCGATGCCGGACACCACAACGTCAACGCCGCCGTCCGTGTCGGCCCAGATTTCCTCGGCCGTGGTGCTGCGGTGGATCGCCGGATTGGCCGGATTCTCGAACTGTTGCAGCATGATCGCGCCGGGTGTGGACTCGACCAGTTCGCGTGCCCGTTCCACGGCGCCGTTCATGCCCTTTTCCTTGGGCGTCAGATCCAGTTCCGCGCCCAGCAGGCGCAGCATTTTGCGCCGTTCCACCGACATGCTTTCCGGCATGGTCAGGATCAGGCGATAGCCCTTGGCCGCGCACACGAAGGCCAGCGCGATGCCGGTGTTGCCGGAGGTCGGCTCCACCAGGGTGGCGCCGGGGGCCAGGCTGCCGTCGGCCTCGGCGGCCTCCACCATGGCCAGGCCGATGCGGTCCTTGACCGAGGCCAGCGGGTTGAAGAACTCGCACTTGCCCAGGATGTCGGCCTTCACCCCCCGGCTTCCGGCGAAGCGCGACAGGCGCACCAGCGGGGTGGCGCCGATGGTGTCAAGGATACCGTCGTAGATGCGGCCCCGGACCTCGGGGGACTTGGAAGCGGTGCCCATGTCGGAAACTCCATTTCTGCCGGTGTTGTTTCTCGTGCTTTGTACGTTGGTATGCCGTAGATATAACGTCGGGACAGCGATGAAAAGGGGGGGGATGCGTGTTGGCCGAAAAATTGCCCGAGTCACCGTCCCGGGCTTTCGATCCTCTCGGGCTTTCGTTGACGATCCGAAGCGATCGTGCTACGACTTTTAACAAAGGTTAATGCCGGCGTGGGCGAAGCGCCGGACTCGGGAAAGGGCTTCTCCGATGCGGCTTCTGATCATCGAGGATGACGCGGCCACGGCCGAGGGTCTGGCCCTGATCCTGCGCCGGGAGGGCTGGGTCGCCGATACCACGGACCTGGGCG
>CAYFTQ010000314.1:0-3834 GCA_964346035.1 uncultured Roseospira sp.
GGGGGGGGCAGGGGCCGCGCAGCGCCCGGGGGGTTGCGGGCCCAGGCCCTGACCCAGGGGGCCCAGGACCCGTCGTCGTTCGCCCGCCCCGTCGCGGAACAGGCCATCCATGGCCGGGACCAGCCACAGCGCCGAGACATACAGGCCCAGCGCAGTCTGGCCGCGTGCCGTCTCGCCGTTGACGCGCACCGCGCGGCGTTCCGCGCCCGCGCCGGAGGCAACATCCATGCCGGTGCCCAGTCGCACCGCGCCGTTGGCGGTCTGCACCGTAGCGGCCACCGCCCAGCCGGTGCCGGGTGGCGCATCGTGGCGCGTCATCTCGCCCACACGGGCGTTGCGCAGCCCGCGCCCCGGCACCAGCAGCGAGACGCCTTCCAGGATGTTGGTCTTGCCGGCGCCGTTGGGGCCGGTCAAAACCACGAGCCCGGGGCTGGCGTCCAGCCGCAGGCGGCCATGGCTGCGGAAGTCGCTCAGCAGCAGACGGGTGACCGCCGGCCCGGCGGGCCGTGGCGGCGGGGCGCCGTCCGGCGGCCCCTGGTCTGGTTGCGATACCCCGGCCTGGGCCCTCACGCGCGCCCCATCACACCCTCATGGGCATGAGCACGTAAACGGCGGAGCCGTCGGCGACGTCCCGCAGCACGGTGGGCGCCGAAGCGTCGGCCATGATCAGGCGCACGGCGTCGCCCTCGACCTGAGCCAGGATGTCGAGCAGATAACGGCTGTTGAATCCGATCTCGATCGGGTTGGCGTCGAAGCTGGCCTCGACCTCCTCGACCGCGCTGCCGGCGTCCGGACTGTTGGCGGACAGGGTGACCTGACCCTTTTCCAGCGCCATCTTCACGGCCCGCGACTTTTCCGTCGAGATGGCCGAGACGCGGTCCACCGCCTTGCCCAGCGCGGCGCAATCGACTTCCAGGATCTTGTCGTTGTCGAGCGGGATGACCCGTTCATAATCCGGGAAGGTGCCGTCGATCAGCTTGGAAACAAGAACGGTATCGTCAAACGCGAACCGGATCTTGGAGTCGGACAGAGAGACGGCGACATCCATGCCGGTCTCGTCGATCAGCTTGCGCAGTTCGGTCACCGTCTTGCGTGGCACGATGATCCCCGGCATGCCGGCCGCGCCCTCGGGCAGGGGGACTTCGACGCGGGCCAGCCGGTGGCCGTCGGTGGCCACGGAGCGCAACACGGACACGCCGTCGCTGGTGGTGGCGTGCAGGTGAATACCGTTCAGGTAATAGCGCGTTTCCTCGGTGGATATGGCGAACCGCGTGCGGTCGATCATGCCGCGAAGGTCGACCGCCGACAGCGAGAAGGAATGGGTATACGCCCCCGCGCTCATGGCCGGAAAGTCGTCCACCGGCAGGCACGGCAGGTTGAAGCGCGAGCGCCCGGCGCGCAGCACCAGATGGCTGCCATCCTGGTCCAGCGCCAGTTCGACCTGGGCGCCATCGGGCAGCTTGCGGACGATATCGTACAGCGTATGCGCCGGCGCCGTGATGGCGCCGGCCCGCGCCACGTCGCTGGCTACCGACTCCAGGATTTCCAGGTCCATGTCGGTCGCGTTCAGTCCTATCACACCATCGCGCGCATCCAGCTTGACGTTGGACAGAATGGGGATGGTGGACCGGCGCTCGACAACGTTCTGAACGTGGCCGAGAGACTTGAGCAGGGCGGATCGCTCTATGGTCAGGTGCATGACGGGTTCGTTCATTCAGGGTGTTTCGACGGCCGCACGCGCGCGGGGCCGCACAGTATAACGGCCCCTTACCGGCGCCAAAACACCAAAGTGCGGTGCGGCGTCGATCGCCCGGGTCGCTGTCCCGATCCAGCGCCGGCGCGGCCCGTGCGGGCTACGCCGGCGCCAACGGTGAGGATCAGTCCCGCCGGTTCGCGCGGGCGCCGTACAGCGCCAGACCGCGCAACAGATCGACCGCGCGCGACAACTGATAGTCGGCTTCGGCCTCGCCGTCGGTCTCGGTCGCCTCGCCGTCGTCAGACGCGCCGCCGTCGGCCTGTTCGCCTTCGCTGGTCTCGTTCACGTCCAGCGCGTTGCGAAGGTCGGCCTCCGCGCGGCGGGCGGGCGCATCCATCAGTTCCAGGCGCGCGGGCGGGACCTCGATATCGGGTTCGATGCCCTTGGCCTGAATGGAACGGCCCGACGGTGTGTAATAGCGCGCCGTCGTGATCCGCATGGCGCCGTTTCGCGCCAGCGGAACGATGGTCTGCACCGATCCCTTGCCGAAGCTCTTGGTGCCGACCACCAGCGCGCGGCCATGGTCCTGAAGGGCGCCGGCCACGATCTCGGATGCCGAGGCCGAGCCGCCGTTGATGATCACGACCATCGGCAGGCCCTCGACCAGATCGCCGCCGCGGGCATTGAAGCGCTGGGTGTCGTCCAGCTCGCGCGAGCGGGTCGAGACGATCTCGCCCTTGTCCAGGAAGGCGTCGGCCACCGCGACCGCCTGGTCCAGCAGCCCGCCGGGATTGTTGCGCAAGTCCAGGACCAGGCCCTTGATGTCGTCCCCGGCCGTGTCGCGCAGGGTGGCGACGGCCTCTTCCAGGCCCGTTTCCGTCTGTTCGGTGAACGAGGTGACACGGACATAGCCGACATCCTCGCCGATGATGCGCGAGCGCACCGACTTGATGGTGATGACGTCGCGCGTGATGGTGACGTCGAACGGGTCCGCGCCCTCGCGCCGCACGGTAATCTCGATATCGGTGCCGACGCGCCCGCGCATCCTGTCCACGGCCTCGTTCAGGGTCAGGCCGGAGACCGCCTCGCCATCGATGTGGGTGATCAGATCGCCCGGTTGCACGCCGGCGCGCGCGGCCGGCGTATCGTCGATGGGTGAGACCACCTTGACCAGGCCGTTTTCCATCGTGACCTCGATGCCAAGGCCGCCGAATTCGCCCTTGGTCTGGACCTGCATGTCCTTGAAGTGGTCCGCGTTGAGATAACCGGAGTGAGGATCCAGCGACGTCAGCATGCCGTTGATGGCCGCCTCCATCAGCTCTCGTTCCTCGACCGGTTCAACGTAGTCCTGCTTGACCCGTTCGAACACGGTCGCGAACAGCTCCATCAGGCGGTAGGTCTCGGCATCGCGGGCGGACGCCGGCGGAGCGAGCTGGACGGCCAGCAGGGTCATGGCCGCGACGACGGCGCCCGTGACGGCGAGTGCGAGGGTCTTGCGCATCATCCCTTTCCAGTATCCGGACCCGCCATAAGCCAGGGCAGCGGGTTGATGGGCCGCCCCTTGCGGCGCAGTTCGACATACAGGGCGGGGCTATCCCCGCCCATGACACCGACGGGCTCGCCGGCCTTCAGGGTCTGGCCGACGCCCGCGTCCAGGCGGCGCATGCCGGCGAGCAGCGAATGATATCCGTCGGTGTGTTCAATGATCAAGAGCAGCCCATAGCCCCGGAACGGTCCGGCGAAGGCCACGGTGCCGTCAAAGGGCGCGACCACCTGGGCGTCCGCGCGGGTGTGAACGGTCACGCCCTTGCTGGTGCCGCCCATGTCGTCGGGCTGGCCATAGCGGGTGACGATTGGCCCGCGCGCGGGCATCGGCATGGCGCCCTTGCCCGAGGCGAAGGCCCGGAGCGGGGGCGGACCCGGGGCCAGCACGGGCGCCACCGCCGCGACGGGCGCGACGGTCGGCACGCCACCGGCATCGGCCGAGGCCGCGTCGTTGCCCCCGGTCGGCGCCGTGGCTGCCACTGCGGTCTTGTCCCCGTTGTCGCCTCCGCCTCCGCCGTCGCCCGCGTCCTGGTCCCGGGCGCGGGCCTCCAGCGCGGCGATGCCGGCGCGTCGGTTGGCCAGCGCGCGCTGAA
>CAYFTQ010000315.1:0-3830 GCA_964346035.1 uncultured Roseospira sp.
CGAAGCGCGTGCTCAAGGTTTCATGGGCGGCCTGGGGGCGGCCATCGCCGCCTATGGCCTGTGGGGGGTGTCGCCGATCCTCTATCACATGCTGGGGCATGTGCCGGCGCTGGAGGTCATGGCCCATCGCATCGTCTGGGCCCTGGCCTTTGCCCTGCCGTTGGTGCTGGCGTTCGGACAGGGCCGCGCGCTGCTGGCGGTGCTGATCACGCCGCGCGATCTGGCGCTGTTCGCGGTCAGCGGGCTGGCGATCTCGGTCAACTGGCTGACCTTCATTTACGCCACCGGCAGCGGGCAGAAGCTTGATGCCTCCATGGGCTATTACATCTTCCCCCTGGCCACGATCGCCCTGGGCGCCATTGCCCTGGGGGAGCGTCCGACGCGGCGCCAGTGGCTGGCGGTCGCGCTGGCCCTGGTGGCGGTGGCGGTGCTGATGGCGGGACTGGGGCGGGTGCCCTGGATCGCGCTGGTGCTGGCCGTCAGCTTCGGTCTATACGGCCTGTTGCGCAAGATTGCGCCGGCGGAATCGCTGATCGGGTTCACCCTGGAAGTCCTGCTGTTGGCGCCGCTGGCGGCCGGATGGCTGCTGTGGCTGGCGTGGCGGGGCGACGGTGTCATGCCGTTCGGCGCGCCTGTGGACATGGCGGTCCTGCTGGTCGCAGGACCGGCGACCGCGGTGCCGTTGCTGCTGTTCGCGGTCGGCGCCCGGCGGCTGCCGTTGGGGACCGTGGGCATGTTGCAGTACATCAACCCGACCATCCAGTTCCTGATGGCCGTTCTGGTCTATGGCGAGGCGTTCACGCCCGGCCATGCGGTCAGCTTCGCCCTGATATGGTCGGCGGTGGGGCTGTATCTGCTGGAGACGCGCCGGAGGACCCGGGCAGCGCCGACGCGGTCGTAGCGCGGCAGGGTGCGGGTGCGGGCCGGCTATGGACTCCAACGGCCATCGTCAGTTGCCGTTGGTGTCTAGTCGGCGTATGGGCTTGGAAATTTGATGCACAAACAATGGTCTCGTGCGCTGACAGATGGCTCCCTTGCCTTTGTCAGTGCACCAGGCCCGGTCGGCGGGATGCCGTCCGGGGGTGAACGCCATGGCGGCGGGGCCGCCGAACCGGCACACTCTTTTCTCGACAGGCCCGCCCGATTTCTATGTCGGGTACCGCAGCGCCTACAGCGAGCCGCCGAGGACGCCCTTGGTGGAGGGCACGGCGTCGGCCCGCCGGGGGTCCATGGCGACGGCCTGACGCAGGGCCCTGGCCAGGGCCTTGAAACAGCTTTCCGCGATGTGGTGCGTGTTCTCGCCATACTGAGTGTCAATATGAAGGGTGGCACCGGCGGTTTGCGAAAAGGCCTGGAACCATTCCTTGAACAACTCGGTATCGAAGTCTCCCAGCTTGGCGCGCGGAAAGGCGACCCGCCAGACCAGATAGGGCCTGTTGGACAGGTCGAGCGCCACGCGCGTCAGCGTTTCGTCCATTGGAACAAGGGCTTCACCGTAGCGCTGGATGCCGGCGCGATCGCCGAGGGCTTGGGCAATCGCGGCCCCGATGGCCAGGGCGCTATCCTCGGTCGTATGGTGAAAGTCGATGTGGGTATCCCCTTCGGCCCGAACCCTCAAATCAACAAGGCTGTGGCGCGATAGTTGCTCAAGCATATGGTCGAGAAAGCCGATCCCGGTCGAGATGTCGTAGTGACCGGTCCCGTCGAGGTCGACTGTGACCGTGATGCGGGTTTCCTTGGTGGTCCGCTCCAGGCTGGCCTGTCTCATGCTGGTGGTCCGTCGGTTCCAGGGTGATCCCGGTGTTCTATCAGGTTCGCGGGGGTCAGGCCAGATGATGGCGTCCGGTTGCCTCTGGCACGGGCTTTCGAGCAAGGATAAGATGAATTGAACTGGTGACCGCAAAGAAACGCCTTTGGCGGTCTTTCTAAGGCTAATACAAGTCAGGCTGGCTTTCCCTCGTGAGCCGATCCAGGTTTCCCCGAAAGCAAAGGACAAGACCGTGAGCGAGCAGAATTATGACGAAACCGCGCCGCGCCGCGCCCAACCCGATCCGGTCGATGTGTATGTCGGCAAGCGTTTGCGCAAGCAGCGGGTTCTGCTGCGCCTGAGCCAGGAACAATTGGCGCGCGCTGTCGGTGTCACGTTCCAGCAAATCCAGAAATACGAACGCGGCGCCAATCGCATCAGCGCAAGTCGGTTGTACGACATTGCTCGGGTCATGGGGGTTCCGATCAACTTCTTCTTCGACCATATTGAGGATGAGATCGAGAACCGGCCAGTGGCCCACATCGACGGTCTGGCCGAAATGCCGGAGCCCGCGTACGCCCAGGATGAAATGACCCGCAGTGAGACGCTTGATCTGGTGGCCGCCTATTGGAAGCTGCCGGCCGATGACATCCGGCGCAAGGCGCTGACGCTGCTGAAGTCCATGTCGAACCTGAAGGACAAGAAGGGCGAGCCCCTCCCCGATGAGGAGTGAGGCCGGCCGGGCCTCAGGCTGTCGCCTTCCGGTCGGGGACGTCGTCACCGCGCGCTGTCGGCTGGGGTTGGCGGGGTCGCGGAAGGCATGGTAAGAGCCGCCCCTGAACCGGGGGACAGGCCGGGCCTGCTTGGGCGGCCCCGGGAGAGCCGGAGGGTCGGGGCGGCGACCGGGTCGTGACATGAGGGAGGACTCAGCGATGGTGGCGGTTCAGGTGGCTCGGTTCCACGAGACGGGCGGCCCCGATGTTCTCCGGCTTGACTCCCTCGCGCTGGGCGCGCCGGGTCCGGGGGAGGTCGTGGTGCGGCACACGGCCGTTGGCCTTAACTACATCGACATCTATCACCGCTCGGGCTTGTATCCGGTGACGTTGCCGTCCGGTCTCGGCCTGGAGGCGGCCGGGGTGATCGAGGCCGTGGGGCCGGGAGTGGCGGCCTTTGCGGTCGGTGATCGGGTAGCCTATGGGACCGGCCCGCTGGGTGCCTATGCCGAGGCCCGGGTGATGCCGGTGGGCTCTCTGTTGCGCGTGCCCGACGCCATTGATGACCGGACGGCGGCGGCCATGATGCTGCAAGGGCTGACCGTACAGTACCTGATTCGGCGGCTGTTCCGCGTGGAGCCCGGCATGACGGTGCTGGTGCATGCGGCCGCCGGCGGCGTCGGGCTGATCGCCTGCCAGTGGTTGCGGCACCTGGGGGCCACCGTGATCGGCACCGTAGGGTCGCCGGAGAAGGCCGCGCTGGCGCGGGCGCATGGTTGCGACCATACCATCCTGTACCGCGAGGAGGACTTCGTGGCCCGGGTGCGTGACGTGACCGAAGGACGCGGGGTGCCGGTGGTCTATGATGGGGTCGGCAAGGACGTGTTCGAGGGCTCCCTGGACTGCCTGAGCCGGCGGGGCATGATGGTGACGTTCGGGAACGCTTCCGGCCCGGTTCCGGATGTATCGCCGCTGACCTTGAACGCCAAGGGCTCGTTGTTCCTGACCCGGCCCAAGCTGATGGATTACGCCGCCACGCGTGATGAGCTGATTGCGATGGCCGAGGACCTGTTCGGCGTCGTGGCCTCGGGCGCTGTGCGCATCCCGGTCAACCAGACCTATCCGCTGGCCGAGGTCGCGCGGGCCCATCGCGACCTGGAGGCGCGAGCCACGGCAGGATCGACGATCCTGCTGCCGTGACTGGCGGGGCGTGGTCCCGCAGGCGTGTTTCACGTGAAACACCGGGCCGGGGTCGCAGGTGGACATGCACCCGGTTTCACGTGAAACACCGCTGCTTTCCCCTTCCCGCTCCTGCCCTCAAGGCCGGATCCCATGCCTATCACAATCCGCCCCGCCCCGCCCAAGGATCC
>CAYFTQ010000316.1:0-3800 GCA_964346035.1 uncultured Roseospira sp.
TGGATGCCGGCGTTGTTGACCAGGATGTCCACCTTGCCCAGCCCGGCCTCGGCGCGGCGCACCAGATCGACCGCCTGGGCCGGATCGGCCAGGTCGGCATGGAGAAACACCGCCTTGACGCCGAAATCCCTTTCCAGGCCGGCGCGGATGGCCTCGATCTCGTCCGCATCGCCGAACCCGTTGACCACGATATCGGCGCCCTCGGCCGCCATGGCGCGCGCGATTCCCAGCCCGATTCCGCTGGTGGAGCCCGTCACCAGGGCCGTCTTGCCGTTCAGCATGGGTCCGTCTCCTTCCGGACTGATGGCACATTCCCCTTTGGGGCACGCCCGATGATGTCACGCGACCGGCGCCATGGCGACCCCACCCTTGACCGGAGCAGCGGAATTCCGGAAAAGACCATCCGGTTTTTCTCGTCATAGTCTTTCCGGAAAGACTATGATACAGGACTGTAACCTGAGCTTCGGGCCGGCCCGGCAGCGGTCCGGCCTTCTTTTTAGGGGCCAGGGTCCGCAGCCTGCCGGGGTGCATGGAACTGATGGCGTTTCAACAGTTTGACAGCGGTGTTCCAGGGCTGGACGCGATCCTGCGCGGTGGCTACCTGGGTGGCTCTCCAACCCTTCTCGTGGGCCGTCCCGGCTGCGGCAAGACCCTGTTCCTTTTGCAGTTTCTGGCCGCCGGCGCGGCCCGGGGCGAGCGCGCGGTGTGCGCCACCTGTTCCGAATCGCCACAACGCCTGATCGCCTACATGTCGGCGCTGGGGCACCCGGCGGAGCAGTGGGTCGCCGACGGTGCGCTGGCGTTCGTGGACCTGCGCCCGATGCCGGGCGAGGTCGTGGCCGGCAACCTTGACCAGGAGGTGGTCAAGCTGCGGATCGACGCCGCGCTGGCGGTGGACGGCACGATCCCCAAAACGGCGCGCCTGGGCCTGGACGACCTGAACCAGTTGGCCTATGCGTTCGACGCCGAAGGCAACGCGCGCGATTCCACGCAGGCCCTGTTGCGCCTGCTGCGGGAATCGGGGATCACCACCCTGATCACTGCGGCGGATGGTCGCGCCACCCGCAACACCCTGGTGGATTATGCCGTTGATGCCGTTCTGGAGCTGAACCAGACGGTCGAGGCCCGCCTGATGACCCGCACGGTGCGGATCACCAAGATGCGCGGGGTCGGCCACGGCACCAACGAATACCCTTTCCTGATCGACGAGCGCGGGCCCTGCCTGATGCCCGTAACCCAACTCGACGGGCACTACCAGTCGCGCCGGGCCATGGTCAGCACCGGCCAGAAGCGGCTGGACGAGTTGTTGGGCGGGGGTCTGTACCGGGGCTCGTCTCTCATGCTGACGGGCTCGTCCGGCACCGGCAAGACCACGCTGGCCGGCCAGGTTTCCGCCGGTCTGTGCGACGACGGATTGCGCGGCGTCTATGCCACCTTCGAGCAGGACGAGTCCGAACTTGACCACGATCTGGCCGGCGTGGGTATCGGCCTGCGGGCGCATCTGGACACCGGCGCGCTCGCTATCCATCGGGTGCGGTCCGTCGATTACGGCCTTGAGGAACACCTGATCCGGACCATTCGCATGGTCGAGGACCTGAGGCCGGACTTCCTGATCATCGACGCCGTGACCGCGCTGGCCGACCTGGGGCCGCTGCCGGCGGTCAAGGGCATGATCCTGCGCCTGCTGGACGCCTGCAAGGCGCGCGGCGTCATGGTCATCATGACCGAACTGCTGAGCGATTCCCACGACGCGGTCAGCCTGCTGGGCCTGTCCTCGCTGCTGGACGCCTGGATCCGCCTGGAACTGCACCGCCAGAGCAGCGAGTTCGTGCGCCTGATCCGGGTGCTGAAGGGACGCGGCGCGCGCACCTCGCAGCAGATCAAGGAGTTCCGCATCACCGAGAACGGCATTGAGATCGAGGACCCCTACGTCGGCGGTGCTGGCTTCGTTTTCGGTACCGAGAAGCTGATCCAGGAGCAGCGGGACCGCCATGTCGCCGCAGTGCGGGCGCAGCGGCTGGAGCGCCTGAAACGCGAACTGGAGATCCTGCCGCGCACCTTCGATGCCCGCCTGGCCGAGGTGTCGCTGGAACGCGAGGAAGCGGAATCCAACCTGCGCGCGGAGATCGAGTCCCTTCAGCGGGACCAAAGCCAGGGCACACTGGATGAAACCGCCGTGCGCATCGCCAGGGACGGAGGTCAATGACCACGGGCTCGCGGGACACACCTGGCGCGCTGCCGGCGATGCCCCCCCTGACCCTGTTCGTGCTGGGCCGGACGGAGACCGTGCGGCGCGCCATCGCCAACGCCAGTGCCCTGGGGCCGGTGACCATTGTCGACGTCCGCGAGAATCCGGCTGCGGCCGAGGCGGCGCGCATCCTGGCAACCCCGACTCTGGTGCGCATGGACGACACGCCCGTGCGCATTGTTGGCGACCTGTCCGACATGCGGGCCGTGCGGTCCCATCTGGGACCGCCGTTCGATAGCGCGCATGACGACGCGGAGGAGGGCTGAGACCGTGCCCGACCTCACGCTCTCGACACTGGCCCTGGACCATCTGGCCGAAGGCGTCCTGCTGGTCGATTCGGGCGGCCAGACAGCCTATGCCAACCATGCCGCCGCCGCCATGTTCGGGCGCGCGCCGAACGCGCTGATCGGGATGCCGTTCTCGGCCCCCATCCGCACAGAGGCACCGGTTGAACTGATCATCCCGCGCAAGGCCGGTGAACTGATCGCGGAAATGCAGGTGGTGCCGCTGCGCGCCGGCGACGACACGCTGTCGGTGGTCTCGCTGCGCGACGTCACGGAGCGGCGCCGGGCAGAGGATCAGCTCCGCGAAAGCGAAGCCACCTATCGCTCGGTCATCGCCAGCGCCAATGACGGCTTCTGGGTCACCGACCGGACCGCCACCATCCTTGAGGTCAACCAGGCCTATCTGGCCATGACCGGCTATGCCGAAGAAGACCTGTTGGGGCATCGCCCGGACGTGGTTGATCCCGACCAAGACGCCAAGGAGGTCTCGGCGCGCGCCCGAACCATCATCGACTCCGGCGCGGCCATGTTCGAGACCCGTCACCGCACCAGGGACGGCCGCATCCTGAACGTGGAGATCAGCGCCAGCTTCGTCGACATCGCCGACGGCCGCCTGTTCGTCTTCATCCGCGATATCTCCCCGCGCAAGCAGGCCGAGGCGGACCTGGTGCGCGCCAAGACGGCGGCCGAAGCCGCCAACCGGGCCAAGTCCGAGTTCCTGGCCGCCATGAGCCACGACCTGCGAACGCCCCTGAACGCCATCCTGGGCTTCGCGGAGATGATGCAGGCCGAAGTTTTCGGTCCGCTCGGCGATTCGCACTACCGGGACTACGCCGAGAACATCCACACCAGCGGCTCCCTTCTGGTCAGCCTGGTCGACGACCTGCTCGACCTGTCCAGGGTCGAGGCCGGCAAGTACACCCTGCTTGACGAGGACATCGACCTGACCACCGTGATGGAGGCCGCCTGCAAGCAGACCGCGCCCCTGGCCGAGCGGATGGGAGAGCGCGTGGACCTGGCGGTACCGGCGGCACCGCTGCGGATCCGGGCCGACGAACGGGCCGTGCTCCAAGTCTTCATCAACATGCTGTCCAATGCCATCAAGTTCAATCACGCCGGCGGCCCGGTGCGCTTCCGGGCCGAACCGGCCGGGAACGGCGGCCTGTTGGTGTGTATCGCGGACCAGGGCATCGGCATGACGAAGGCGCAGATCGCCAAAGCCCTGGCGCCGTTCGAGGCCGTGGACAGCGCCCACGCCCGCCCCCACC
>CAYFTQ010000317.1:0-3782 GCA_964346035.1 uncultured Roseospira sp.
CTATGGCTTCACAGACTCGGACCTGGACCGCGAGATCTTCATCGACAACGTGCTGGGGCTGGAGTCCGCACCGCTGCGCAAGATCGTCGACGTGGTCCGCGAAACCTATTGCGGCCATATCGGCGTCGAGTTCATGCACATCCAGTTCCCGGACCAGAAGGCCTGGATCCAGCGCCGAATCGAAAGCGAACTGAACCGCACCGCGTTCACCGACATCGGCCGAAAGGCCATCATGGAACGCATTATCGAGGCCGAGACCTTCGAACAGTTCCTGCACCGCAAGTACGTGGGCACCAAACGCTTCGGCCTGGAAGGCGCCGAGAGCATCGTCCCGGCCATCGAGCAGATCCTCAAGCGCGGCAGCCAACTGGGCCTGGAGCATGTCGCCATGGGCATGGCCCACCGGGGCCGCCTGAACATCCTGACCCATATCCTTCACAAGCCTCTCGAAGCCGTCTTCAGCGAGTTCGAGGGCAACACCGCCAACCCGGATGACGTGCAGGGCTCCGGCGATGTGAAATATCACCTGGGCACCTCGGCCGACCGCCAGTTCGACGGCCGCACCGTTCACGTCTCGCTGAACGCCAACCCGTCACACCTGGAGGCCGTCAATCCGGTGGTGTTGGGCAAGGTGCGGGCGCGCCAGACCCAGATCGGCGATACAGAGCGAACCCGCGTGCTTGCCATCCTGCTGCACGGCGACGCCGCCATGGCCGGCCAGGGCGTGGTGGCGGAGGGCTTCGCGATGGCGCACCTGAACGGCTATCGCACCGGCGGCACCGTTCATATCGTCATCAACAACCAGATCGGCTTCACCACGCATCCGCAGTATGCGCGCTCGGGCCAATACTGCACCGACGTCGCCAAGACCATCCAGGCGCCCATCCTGCACGTGAACGGCGACAACCCAGAGGCCGTCGTTCATGCCGCCCGCGTCGCCATCGAGTTCCGTCAGACCTTTAACACCGATGTCGTGCTGGATGTCGTCTGCTATCGTCGCCATGGCCACAACGAAAGCGACGAGCCGGCCTTCACCCAGCCGCGCATGTACAAACGCATTTCCACCCATCCGACGGTGCGAGAACAATACACCGCCCATGTGGTGCGCTCCGGCCTGCTCAGCCAGGCCGAGGTGGACGCCATGAAGGACCGCACCGGGGAGCGGCTGGAGACCGCCTTCAACGCTGCGGAAAGCTACCGGCCCAATCGGGCGGACTGGCTGCTGGGGACGTGGCAGGGCCTGGAGGCCGCCTTCGGCGAGGAGGAATACAAACAATACCCGACCGCCGCCAAGGACGCTGCCCTGCGCCAGGTCTTCAAGGCCATTGCCACGCCGCCGGACGGCTTCGATCTGAACCCCAAGATCGCCCGCCAGCTCAAGGCCAAGGCAAAGATGCTGGAGACCGGTCAGGGCGTCGACTGGGGCACGGCCGAGGCTCTGGCCTTCGGAACCCTGCTGCTGGAGGGCCACCCGGTGCGCCTGTCCGGCCAGGACAGCGGACGCGGCACGTTCTCGCACCGCCACGCCGTGCTGGTGGACCAGACGGACGAGCGCCGCTATCGCCCGCTGGGACACATCCGCGACGACCAGGCCGGGTTCGAGGTGCTGGACAGCCCGCTGTCGGAATACGCCGTGCTTGGCTTTGAATACGGCTATGCCGCCCAGGACCCCATGGCGCTGGTGCTTTGGGAGGCTCAGTTCGGCGACTTCGCCAACGGCGCCCAGGTCATTTTCGACCAGTTCATCAGTGCTGCCGAATACAAGTGGTTGCGCATGTCCGGGCTGGTGGTTCTGCTGCCGCACGGCTTTGAGGGCCAGGGGCCGGAGCATTCCTCGGCCCGCCTGGAACGTTTCCTTCAACTCTGCGCCGAAGACAACCTTCAGGTGGTCAACCTGACCACGCCGGCGAACTATTTCCACGCCCTTCGGCGCCAGCTCCGGCGCAACTTCCGCAAGCCGTTGATTGTCATGTCGCCCAAGTCGCTGCTGCGGCACAAGTTGTGCGTCAGCCCGCTATCCGATTTCGGCGACGGCAGCCGTTTCCTGCGCGTCATAAGCGAGACGGACGATCTGGTGCCGGATTCCGAGGTGCGCCGCATCGTGCTGTGTTCGGGCAAGGTCTATTATGACCTGTTGCAGGCGCGCCGCGACCAGGACATCAGGGACGTCGCCCTGGTGCGCGTCGAACAGATCTATCCCTGGCCCAAGGACAGCGTACAACGCGAGTTGAACCGCTACCCCAACGCCGACGTGGTCTGGTGCCAGGAGGAACCCGCCAACATGGGCGCATGGACCTTCGTCGATCACCGGCTTCATTTCGCCCTGGACGAGTTGCATCGCAAGGGTGCCCAGGCGCATTATGCGGGGCGCAAGGCGGCGGCTTCGCCGGCGACGGGCATCGCCCGTTTCCACCAGCAGGAACAGGCCACCCTGATCGAACAGGCCCTGTCCTGGCCGGCCAACGCCCTGCCACAACCGTTCCGACGCTCGACCGGCCTGTCGTCGTTCGACTGAGGACACCGCTTTCGCCTGCCGCCGCGTACATCCGCACGCGCCCGGCCGACTCCGCGCTCGACCCGGACCTTCAGGACCGCGCTGTCATGGCCTTCGCTCCGCCACAGACCCACCGCTCCCCCGGCCGCCCCAAGGCAGCACCGGGCCGGCAGCGGTGGACCCGGCTTCGGGCGCGTGGGCCGCTATTCCCCTCTGCGTTCCCGTCAATGGAAGGACTCTGATGGCCACCGACATCACCGTGCCCGCCCTGGGAGAATCCGTCAGCGAGGCCACCGTGGCGCGCTGGCTCAAAGCAGCGGGCGAGGCGGTCGCCGCCGACGAACCTCTGGTTGAACTGGAAACCGACAAGGTGACGGTGGAGGTCAACGCGCCTGCCGCCGGCACCCTGTCCGAGATCGTCGCCGAGGAAGGGGCAGAGGTCGAGGTCGGCGCGCTCCTTGGCCGCGTCGAAGCCGGCTCCGGCGCTGCGGCGGCGGCACCCAAAACCGAGGCACCCAAAACCGAGGCACCCAAAACCGAGGCACCCAAAACCGAGGCCCCCAGGGCCGAGTCGGGGCCGGGGGTTGCCGCCGGCGGCACAGCCAACCTCGACCATCCGCTGTCGCCGGCGGTGCGCAAGCTGGTGGAGGAACGCAGCCTGGACCCGGCGAGGATTCCGGCCTCGGGCAAGGACGGCCGGCTGACCAAGACCGACGTGCTGAACTATCTGGACAAGGACGGCGCGACCAAGGCGGCCACGTCCGAGACCAAGGCGGCCCCCGCTGCGGCCAGGCCGCGCGCCGACGCCGCGCGCGAGGAGCGCGTCCCCATGAGCCGCCTGCGCCGGCGCGTCGCCGAGCGCCTGAAGGAGGCCCAGAACACCGCGGCCATGCTGACCACCTTCAACGAGGTGGACATGACCGAAATCCTGACCACCCGCGCGCATCACAAGGACGCGTTCGAGAAGAAGCACGGCGTGCGGCTGGGCTTCATGTCGTTCTTCATCAAGGCCGCCGTGGTGGCGCTGCGCGAGGTCCCGGCCGTCAACGCCGAGATCGACGGCACCGACATCGTCTACAAGAACCACTATGACATCGGGGTGGCCGTCGGCGGTCCCAACGGCCTGGTGGTGCCGGTGGTGCGCAACTGCGACTCCAGAAGCTTCGCCGAGATCGAGGCCGAGATCACCGCCTATGGAAAGAAGGCGCGCGACGGCAACCTGACCATGGAAGACATGGCGGGCGGGACCTTCACCATTTCCAACGGCGGGGTGTACGGGTCCTTGATG